>CAYUIQ010000083.1:0-31180 GCA_964444795.1 uncultured Planctomycetaceae bacterium | reverse complement strand
CCGCTCGCCTGCGCACCCGTCGCTGCTCAAACTATCGATTGAACTGACTCTCGCTCTTCGCTTGCGTAAGGGTTAGTTGTTCACGGTAGGCGACCGCCTGCGGCACATCCTTGGCGTTGCGCTCGCCCTGATACCAGATGGCACCACGGATGCCGTAGGGGCGGATCGGGTGGATCATGGCATTGAATATATGAGCGGGATACTGGTGTCCCAGGTTGGCCGGCTTGGTGATGATGGGAGGCGATAGTGGCCGAAACGGGTTCTTCATGGTTTCGCCCGCGTCGATCTTCGTGTTGTATTGGGCCAGCTCTTTTCTGAAAGCCGCCAGGGCCTTGTCTTTGGTTTGGCCCTGATTTCCGGTTTGCCGCTCGGCGGTTGCGTCCAGACCTTTCCTATGAAACTGGGATCGAGAATTCCCTTTCTGGGCATCCCACGGCATCCAGCCTTCAATCGGGGTTCCCGCATAGGCCAGTTGGATGATGCCGACGGGGATGCCCAGTTCCTGGTGCAGCTTTCTCCCGAAATAGTAGGAGACTGCCGAGGTTTCCGCGGCCGATTCCGGGTTGCACGACTTCCATCGGCTGAGGCGATCGCGCCCCGTTTCAAGCGGCTCATGCCAGTGTTCGCGGACCGCTTTGAAGATGCGAAAGTCCGGCGCGCCGGCCGAAGCGGCCTCCTCTTCGCCACCGAAACAGTTGGCGAGTCTCCATCCCATGTTGGACTGCCCGGCGCAGAGCCATACTTCACCGACGGCGACGTTTGCGATTTCGATAGTGTTCGTGCCGCTGATCGTCAGCGAGTGGCCGGTACCGTGGCCGGGCGTCTGGAGGAACAGTTTCCATCTTCCGTCCTCCCCTGTTGTGACCGAGGCAGTCGCTCCCCAACTGGCTTTGACCGTTACGGTTTCGCCGGCATCGGCCCAGCCCCAGATCGCACTGTTGGTCTGCTGCTGAAGAATCATGTTGTTGCTGAACAATCGCGGCAAACGGACATCGGCCGATGCCGTCCCGCACGCGGACAAGACAAACAGGGCCGTGACAAGTTTTCGCATGGTTGCTCCGTGGCGTGATGGACTCTTGCGCACTGCTGGCCTTTCGTGTTAGGGAGCCTCACCGCGGCCCCATGCACACGACGCGTCCGTCGGCGAGCGAAAGAAAGAGCAGGCCCTGGGCGGCGGCGAGACTGTCCCACGCCGGCGGGGCATCGAGCGTGTACTGGGCCAGCTTCTCCCCGGTGGATGCGGAGCCCGCCCAGAGAACGCCGCCCATGCGCCCCTCGTACGCTTTGGCCAGATCGCCCTTCGGGAACGCGACCGGGGTTCCGGCGACGAACAGGACGTCATCGGCCAGCGCGATCGCCTTGCCGGTGAGCGGAATGGAACTGCTCCAGAGTTTCACCGAGGGGGCCACATTGGACGGTCCTCGGTTCCTGGCTCGCGCCGGCCTACCCTTGCCCTGCTTGGCGGGGGGCTGTGTGGCATTTCGCTTGCCGGAACCTCCCGTCGGCCGCTTTGCCGGAGCCTTGGCCGAGGCGCCGTACGTTCCCGCGAAGAGCGTGTAGCCGCTGGTCCGAGGATCGAACCAAGTGGTCCGCCCGGGAGTGTAACCCCGAACCTCGTAAAAGCGCGAGCCGTCGATCACCAGGATATCGCCATGCACGCCGCCCTGGCCCGTGGGGATGTCGTAATGCAGCATGGTATCAATGGTCCAGAACGAACGATGCTGAGGAATGGCCTCGAGGAAACCGTGCGAGGGGATCAGGTGCGGCCGCTTGACGTCCTGAAGCTTGACCGGCGAGAGGTTGGGAGTGAAGGCCTGATGTCGCAGGTAGAGCAGTCGATCGTCGGCAATGAAGATGTCTCCTTTGAATCCCTCAATGCTCATGCCCTTGACGACCTCCCGGTTTTCGATGGGGAAACCGTTTTCGCCATAGGGGCCATACATGCGCCGGCGATGAACGACTTCACCGGAACGTGGCTCCAGCGCATAGAGGAAGATGCCGCCGTCGGTGAAAGAGTTTCTCCCGGCGGCGAAGTATGCGAGGCCGTCCCGAATGAGGATGCTGCCGCAAATCGGCCACGCCGACTCCGGCTGCCCGTGGGCGCAGATCAGCCGCTGCCGCAGTGGTCGGAACCGCCATACGAGCACTCCGTCAGACGCCCGCAGGCAATAGGCCGATCCGTCTCGGGAGCCGAAAAGCAGCAGGCCCTGGTAAAACGTCGGGGGCGAGTCGACGCGTCCCCCGGCGGAGAACCGCCAAACGATTTTCCCGTCCGACACGTTCATAGCGCAGACGGCGTGGCCGTCAACGTCCGCCGCGAACACCATTCCGGCGGCGATCACCGGGGCGCTGGCCCGGGTGCCAATCTTGGTCTCCCAGCGTTTGCCAAGCGCGGCCGGAACTCTACTTCGCGTTGTTCCCGTCCGGGCGTTGTCATGACGGTAGGCAGGCCAATCGTTCGGAGAAGTCGTTGCTTTCAGATTCGCGAGTTCGGGGAAGGCGGGCCCTTTCTCGAGCGTAGCTTTCGTGCCCACCTCGATCGGTTGGTCCGATTGCGTCAGGCCCGGCTCCGCCGCCATCGCATTGAAGCCGTTGAGCATGACGCTGTTGCAGCAGGCACAGGACGGCGGCCCGACATAGTAAAGGCCGCCCGACGGGAGCGGACCAATCCCGCAGGTGCTGCGGATCCAGGGATTGGGTAACTCGGCCGAGGAACTGAGATCGAGGAAATCGCTGCCGCCGGTCACGGTGTTGATGTAATAGCGCGTCGTGATCCGGTTCCGGTAGCAACGGTCATGGCCCATGGGGCCGAGCATCGTCTGATCGATCCGCTTGACCAACTTCCCCGTTTCGGGGTCGAAGCCGCCGACGCCCATGCGGGTAAGCCCCAATGTCGGCGCCGGTCGCCCGGTCGAGCCACTATACGCGGCCGTCCAAACAAGACCATCGGCCAGAAACAGATCCGGCGGCTTGTGATGATTGATCGTGGCGGGTATCTCCCAGAGCGCCCGGCCATCGGCGAGACGGAACGCCCGGAGCCGCGCGGAATCCGCCAGATAGGCAGCGCGATCCGAGAGCACGAGCGAGACCGCGATGCCCGCCGGCCCCTTGAGAACAATCGGGGCGGGTACACGCCAGATTGTCTTGCCGGTTGCCCGGTCGAGGCAGACAAGTTCGGTGGAAGTTGCGAAGACCACGTGATCGCCGATGACGCCAAGCGTCGCCCCTTCGTAGCCCTTGGTGTCCGCTTTGGTTATCTTCCAGAGTTCGTTGCCCGAGTCGGCGTCGATGGCCAGGATATCGTTCTTGGGATCGATGGACTCGTTGATGATCGGCCCATACGCCTCGCGTCTGAACCTACTCGTATTCAGCGCGGAGTTTCCGTCCTCGGCCAGCGCCGGGGAGATATCGGACTGGTCGCCGGTGACGACGTACAGAACGCCCCGATCATGCACGAACTCCATGGTCCCCGCGGTCTTTGCGTGCTTCTTGATAACGGTGCCGGTCGCCGCATCGAATACGGTGATTGGCGCCGAGTAGCCGGGGGTGCAATAGACAGCATCGCCAACCGCGACGAGCCGCCGCTGGATTTGCACGGGCATCTCCTTGTTGCGAATGTAGGTGGGATGCCAATCGGAGAACATCACGCGCCAGAGGACGACCCCGCTGTAGGCGTCTCGAGCCACGAGCGCCTGTTTACCCGGCAGGGCCGGATGCTCGGCGGAGGCCAAGTCCTCGACGGTGAACAAGCGCCCGTTGGTCGAGACCATGCTGTTGATTGACGGCATCGCCAGATGGGATCGCTGCCACCGGGGCTCGGCTAGCCACTGATATCGCCGGGGCGGCCCGACGACGGTGTCCTGGGCAACGGCGTTGTTGTCCGCGCCGTGATAATGCTGTTCCCACTGGTCCGTGCCCTGCAATTGGGGCTTGACGGTCACCGTCCACCGGCCGTCCCGCTTGACCACCGCGGCGCCGAAGGGCCGCAGCACGCGGGTGATTTCGCCCGCCGGGACCGCGCCGGGGTCCTCGCAGACGACCAACGACGCCAGGTTGTCCACGTAGGGGAGTTCTTTCCCGTTGAAGTGGATCACCGAAACCGGGCCGTACCGTCCCATCGCACGGACCGCCGCGCGCGCCGTTTCGACACACCCGGCATCGGCATCGAGTCCCTGAACGACACAATTGTCCGCCAGCCGCAACGCCGCGGTGAGTTTCCCGTCCCCGCAGCCGACGTGGATGATCAGGCCGCCGTGAAAGCCGGCCAACGTAGCAATCTGCTCGGCCTCATCCGCCGGGCCAGCCAAGGCGGCCGGGGCCGTCATCGCCAACAGGACGCCAAGAAGCGAGACAATCCGCAGTGAAACGGACTTCACACAAGGGGATTCTTTTGTCTGCATGAATTGCTCCTCCATTTGCCGGGCATGCCAACTCAACGTCGCGCCGACGCTTGCTGGGAAGTGCTCGATGAACGGGAAATCGCTTTTCTTACCGCGGCCGCCCGCGGTTCCTCAGCCATTATAGTATCATAGCGGCTGTGGCGGCACTTGGCGTGCCTCGTGCTGGTGAAGAGATTCTCCGCTGTTTCCGGATTAGCCGTAACGCATGGAATAACCGTGGGTTAAGTCGCATCGTCATACGCGTGCCGATCACATCGACCTGAGCTGTTTCGTGTGCCCCGCGTTTGGACCAAGAGTGTATTCTGGGCATACTTCAATGCGGGCATCGTCCAGATGGGATTGCGGATGCGGTGATGTTACAATGACTACCATCGCGAGTCGGGATCGTTTCTAGGCTCAAGGCGAATCGGAAATATCTTCCAATCAACGTGGAGATCACGATGAAAACCTTTCTTGTTGCACTGGTTCTCTCGGCATCGGCACTGCCGTTGTTTGCCGCGGACAAACCGAACATCATTGTGGTGATGACCGATGACCAGGGTTACGGCCCGGTCGGGCGTCATGGTCACCCCTGGATTCAGACTCCGAACCTGGACACGCTGTATGACAACAGCGTCCGATTTACGCGTTTCCTGGTCAGTCCGACCTGTGCCCCGACACGGTCCGCGCTGATGACCGGCCGGCACCCGATGCGCAACGGGATTACCCACACGATCCTCGAACGGGAGCGTATGACGCTCGACGCAACGATCCTGCCACAGGTACTCGCGACGGCCGGCTACTGCTCGGGGATCTTCGGCAAGTGGCATTTGGGCGATGAAGAGCCGTATCAGCCGCACCAGCGAGGCTTCGACGAGGCCTTCATCCACGGCGCCGGCGGTATCGGCCAGGCCTACGCCTGCAGTTGTGCCGACGTGCCCGGCAACCGATACTTCGACCCAACGATCCGCCACAACGGAACGTTTGTTAAGACCGAGGGCTTTTGCACCGATATCTTCTTCACCGCGGCCCTTGGCTGGATCCAACAGATGAAGGACAAGGACGCGCCGTTTTTCGCCTACATTGTCACTAACGCCCCGCATGGTCCGTTTATTGCGCCACCGAAGAACCGCGAACGTTTCAAGCAGCGGGGCTTCAATGACACGACCGCCGGCTTCTACGGGATGATCGAGAACATCGACGAGAACATGGGCCGTCTGGCCGCGAAACTCGATGAGTGGGATCTCTACAAGAATACGATCGTGATTTTCATGTCCGACAACGGCATGACCGGCAACGGTTCCGGCCGTGGTTCACTTGGCAAGATGGCCGACGGGACTCCGATGGAGGCCTACAATGCGGGCATGAAGGGCCAGAAGGGCAGCGCCGACGAGGGGGGTGTGCGGGTGCCGTTCCTGGTGCGCTGGGACGGACATTTTCGCCCGGGGCGCGACGTCGACGTGGTCTCGGCCCATATCGATCTGCTGCCGACACTGGCAGCCATTGCCGGTGCCAAGGTTCCGGCCGCGCAAGTCGAAGGGCGAAGCCTGCTGCCGTTGCTTGACGAGAAGAGTCGCGGAGAATTTAAGGACCGTTACCTGTTCACCCATAAAGGGCGATGGGCAACCGGCGCGGATCCGAATCGCTTCAAGCTCAAAGGCTGTGCCGTCCGCAACGACCGCTTTCGTTTCGTCGACAACCGCGCGCTGTACGACATGATTGCGGACCCGGGCCAGACGACCAATGTGATCGACCAGCACCCGGAAGTCGTCGCCGCGATGCGCAAGGCCTACGACCGGTGGTGGGCCGGAACCGTGCCGATGATGGTCAATGAAACGGCCCCGATGTCCAAGACGCGACCGTTCCACGTCTGGTACAACGAACAGAAGGCCGCCGACGGTATCCTCGACTGGCAGCCGCCGAAACTGTAGGGGGAAGTGTCCAGTGAACAAGATCCCGTGGTCGTGCGTATGAGCGATCAACTATTTCCTCGCGGCGGCGACTACGAGGCCTCTTCCGTGGGAGGTTTGGAAGTTCCATGGAACCTGACGCGAATTCAGGCCCTCGCCGCCCGACCCCTTTCCGGGCGTCCACGATCCCTGGGGAAGGCGATCCCTGGGGAAGGCCAAACCTCGCAAGTCCCATCGCGGGAACAGGAAACAGAACCCATGAGAACGACATCTCTTGCTTTGGTCTGCCTGCTACTGATCACGAGTCTTTTCTTGCCGGATTTCATGCAGACCGCAACCGCCACGCAGCCCAACATCGTCGTCATTCTGACGGACGACCAGGGATACGCCGACATCAGTCTGAATCCGCGTCACCCGAGAGAAGTGTCGACACCCAATATGGATGCATTGGCCGCCGACGGTGTCGTCTTTTCGCAGGCCTACACCAGCGGCCATGTCTGCTCGCCGACGCGTGCCGGGTTGATGTTGGGGCGTTATCAACAGCGCGTCGGCGTCTACTCGGCGGGCGACGGCGGGCGCGGCTTTGATCCGACCTTGCCGATCTTTCCATCGCTGCTGCCGAAGCAGTACGTTTCCACCGCGATCGGCAAGTGGCACCTTGGTCTGGACGAGGATTACCCCGAGCTGAAGTGGCACGCGATGAGCCGCGGCTTCGATGAGTGCTATAAATTCATGGGGCGCGGCGGTCACAGCTATTTCGATTTGCGCAGCGACAGCGAAGGGAAGTTCTCGCACCCCATCTACCGCAACAAGAAGCGGATCAATGACGAGGGCTACTTGACGAATCGGCTGAGCGAGGAAGCGGTCGCGTTTATCGATCGAAACAAGCAGCAACCGTTTTTTCTGTACCTCGCCTACAACGCGGTGCATGCTCCCGCCGAGGCGCCGCAAGCCGACATCGACGAGTATCGCAAACGCTTTCCCGATATCAGCAACGAGCGGGTGATCCTGATGGCTATGCTGAGACATCTGGATGAGGGCGTCGGCCAGGTCGTCGGCAAGTTGAAGAAGGAGGGTCTGTTCGACAACACGATTCTGTTCTTTCTGACCGACAACGGTGGCTCGAAGGCGATGAGTGCCGACAATACGCCGTTACGCGGTTTCAAAGGCAGTTTGGAGGAAGGCGGTATCCGGACACCGCTGATAGTCAGTTGGCCGGCAAGGATTTCCGGAAAGCGAACGATCGACACGCCCGTCATCTCGCTGGACATCCTGCCGACGGCTCTGGATGCGATCGGTGTCGAGCCGCCCGCGGAGCCCCCGCTGGACGGCAAGAGTCTGTTGCCGCTCTTGAACGGTCAATCGAAGACGCATCACGACACGTTATACTGGAGCAAAGGTGGTGACGGCGAATGGGCCGTGCGTCGAGGCGACTGGAAGCTGCGAGCGGTGAGGGGTACAATGGAGCTGTTCCATCTCGGCGAAGATCCTTCGGAGACGACGAACCTCGCCAACGAAAAACCTGAAACGGTGAAGACGCTCAGCGGCGCCTTTGACGCCTGGATCGAGCAGATGGGCGATCCGATTACGGGTGGCAGCAAGCTTTGGGAGGCCGAGGCGACGAACGAGGAACTCACGGACCGTGAGAAAGCGCGACGGAAAACTCGCCTACAGCGCAAGAGGGAACGCGAAGCCGAAAAGAAGGCGGCGGAACGGAATGCCGGCACGACGGAAACCATTGAATAGAAACGACGGCAACTACCATTCTCTGTGTGTTTGCACTCTCCGCCATTGGCCGCTCCGCTGAGACGACGGCGCCTCGCAACGTGCTGCCTGATCGTCCGCGCTGACCTGAACACGCGCGTCTCCGCCTGCAAAGAACATGTCACCACCGTCGCTGTTTCGCCAGGATCCGCGAGATGCGGGGACAACGCGTGCCGGCAGGAACCGAGCAACCTGATCGGCAACCGGCATGGTTACTCGTCGAAAGAAGACCTGCGTCATGAATTCACCCGCGTCCCAGCAGCCAACCCGCGACGGCAAGCGGCGAGCTTCCATGAGCCGCCGCCGGCTATGGCTGTTTCGCGCCGCGGCCGTTCTGGCCGGCCTTTCGTTGCTGGGGTTGTTCGAGTGCCTCTGCGTCGTCTGCGATTGGGGGCGCCCGGAGTTGCACGACGATCCATTCGTCGGTTTCGAGGCGGTTCGCCCGCTGTTCGTGCTGGGCGAAGACCAGACCCGCTACGAAGTGCCCCAGGCCCGGCAGATGTACTTCCGTAGCGAGTCGTTCGCGGCGCTGAAGCGGCCCGGCGAGTTTCGCCTTTTCTGTCTTGGCGGGTCGACCGTACAAGGCCGGCCCTTTTCGATCGAAACGTCGTTTACCACCTGGCTGGAACTCAGCCTCGATACGGCCGACTCCAGCCACGCGTGGGAGGTCGTCAATTGCGGTGGCGTCTCCTATGCCAGTTATCGCCTGGTGCCGATCCTCGAGGAAATTCTACGGCACGAGCCCGACCTGATCATCATCTACACCGGTCACAACGAGTTTTTGGAGGCGCGGACGTTCGACCACGTCAAGAGTCGCGGCGCGGCCGTGAACACGGCCTTGGGCTGGGCCGCCCGACTGCGAACGTTCACGCTGATGCGCCAGGCGTACTTTCGATTACAGGGTACCCCCGCCGATGTTCCGCCCCAGGGGCGTCCGGTGCTGCCGACGGAGGTTGAGGCCGAACTCGACTTCGGCGGCGCCATGGACAACTACCACCGCGACGAGGATCATCGCAACGGGGTGATTGCCCAATACCGCTTCAATCTGCGCCGTATGATCCAGATCGCCCGGAACGCCGGCGTGGAGGTGATCCTGGTCAACCCGGTCAGCGACATCCGCAATACGCCGCCGTTTAAGTCGGAGAACCGGGACGATCTCACCGAGCAAGAGAAGCAGCGGTGGCAGTCGTTGCGCGACGAGGCGCGGGAGTACTTCCGCCGCGACAACTACAACCCGCGGCAAGCCGCAGCGCTCTTGGAACAGGCGTGCGGGATCGACCCGCTGCACGCCGGCACGTTCTACATGCTGGCCGGCTGCTACGACGCGTCGGGCAAGCTGGAGCAGGCCCGCGAGGCTTACATGAAGGCCAAGGAACTGGACGTCTGCCCGTTGCGCATCCTGCAACCGATGAACGACGCGGTGCTCGAAATCGCCGGCCACAACGACGTGCCGCTGGTCGACGCGCAGTCGCTTTTCGATCAGCACGGTCGCGACGGCATGGTCGTCGATGGCATCGCCGGTGACCTGCTCGTGGACCACGTCCATCCAAGCATCGGGGGACACCAACTCATGGCCGACGCCCTGGCCGACGAGTTGGTCTCCCTGGGCCTCGTCGATCCGGTGCCCGATTGGCTCCAGAGAAAGCAGCGCCGGTACGCCGAGCACCTGGCATCGCTGGACAGCCTCTACTTTCTCAAAGGTAAGCAGCGTCTTGATCGCGTGCTCAACTGGGCCCGTGGCAGGTGCGAGCAGATCCGCCCCGAACGGTAGTCGGTTCAGAAGAGCGTGTAAATGAGCGGTGCCAGCGGCGGGCCGGCCAGCCACACCAGCGTGCCCATCACCAACAGGACCACGAGGATCGGCGTCAGCCACCATTTCTTGCTGTAGAGTAAAAACGCGAGAAACTCGGCCAGCAGACCGGGTGATCGCTCGCCCGCCAGACGAGAGAGTTCCTCGTGAGTGGTTTCTTCGCGTTTATCCGCGTCCATGGTGTCGTCCCTCGAATCTATTGTCTCCGGTCGGCGGCTTCCTGTCAAAACTGCCGGAAGTACTGTTCGAGGTCGTCGGCCGAGATGCCCAGCACAGCGGTCATGCAATCGCTCGGGTGGAAGAAGTTGCCTCATTGCCGCCTGCCCTTCCCAAAAACGCCATTCGGCAATTGTACCAGTCGACCAGACATACGTCGAGTTGGGTGGCGACCGAGACCATGGGCATGGAGAAGCACGGCCTGCCTCTCCCGTCGCTACTTTGCGGCGCTCGTCTGCAATGCCAGCCAGGCTTGCATCTGATAGCTGCATGCGCATTTTGTCGATCCGTCCGGTGAATAGCACGGTCAATGGGGCCGGGGGAAGCCAAATGCCCGCGTAGCCAAATGCGTGGGTGGCCATTCGGTTGAGCGGCGGCCTGTATGGCAAGTCTCCGTACATTCTTGCCAAAACCGCCTTAAGGTGCGCGGGAACTGAGGCTACAATGTGGGCAGAAGCGAGGCGATGTCGGAACCATTCATAATGGGCAAGAATGCACAGCGACGAAGACCTGATGTCGGAAGTGGCTCAGGGCGATTTGGCTGCCTTTGAGCTACTCGTGCGCCGACATCAAACCTCCGCCTGGAATGCCGCATTCCGCCTTCTGGGCAACGTAGATGACGCGGAAGACATTGCCCAAGAGGCTTTCCTACGAATTCTTCGGGCGGCCCATCGCTACCAACCGACGGCAAGTTTTCGCACCTACCTGTACCGTATTGTCACCCGGCTATGCCGAGACCGGCGCCGGAAGGCTTCGCCGATTTCTTGCCCCAATCCGGATGCGGAGACTAGCAAAGCCCCCTCTCCAGAGGATGTGGCCGCCGCCAGGGAAGAACGTCGCGCAGTGCAAGAAGCTCTCGAATCGCTGTCAGTCAAGCAGAGAGAGGCTGTTGTCCTCCGGTACTACGAGAGCCTCAGTTACGACGAAATAGGCCGGATTGTGGGGACATCACAAAAGGGGGTTGAACGCCTCCTGGCGAGGGGCAGAACCGCCTTGGCCGGTCTTCTGAGCGGGCTTCTCGGAAAATAGAGATTTTCCGAGGGGGTTTTTCGCGACTCGTGCGTTTGTTCTTTCGGAGGTATATGCGTTATGCACTGTGATCGAGCACAAGCGTTGATGGACAGGACAGTGAACGAGGGGTTGCCGCCCGACGAGCGAGAATCCTTCGACATCCACCTGCGCGGCTGTCCGGACTGTCAGCAGCAGTTGGCAAAGCTCCAAAGGCTCCTGGCGGTCCTGCAAAGCGTTCCGTCGCCGCCAGTTCCGCAAGGGTTCGTGGATCGGGTCATGGCGAGGGCACAATGTGAGGTCCGAGCCTCGCAACCATCGCCCAGAGCCCAACCTACCTTTCGAAGGTGGTGGGAGCATCTGGGCACGGCCCGCCTTGTCAATGCCATCGGCGCCGTTGCCGCGGGGCTTCTGCTCGGGCTCGTGTTGGGTCAGCAGACCTGGCAGCACGCTGCGAGCACCAGCCAGCCAGCCCGACCGACGTCCGGCATTGATGCTGAGACGGTCTACTCCCTCGATTACCTTTCCGGTTCCCCTCGCGGCTCCTTTACGGAGACCTACCTGGCCCTGACCAGTGTCGCAAGCGACCAGGAGTCCTAGTTATGTGGCGCAACAGCAAACGGTTTCTGATCGTGGGATCCGTCGCATTGAATCTTGCCTTCGTCGGTGTCTGGCTCGCCCACGCCATCCCCGCCGCGCTGGGTAAAGAAGGCGCAGCCGCGCCCTCCCGGACTACGGGGCGGATATGGTGTCCGTTACATCAGCAGCTCAACGTAAGCGACGAGCAGTGGGAGCAGATCGAACCGAGACTGAAGGAGTTTCGGGAGTCCGCGCAGTCTGTATGCCGGCACGTGAACAAGCTCCGTCTGGAGATGCTGGAGTTGATCGCGCAGCCCACGCCGGAACGCGAAGCAATCGCAGCCAAGCAGGAGGAGATCCAGGCCGGTCAGCGAAAGATGCAGGGACTCGTGATCGGCCACCTGCTTGCCGAAAAAGAGATCCTGACTCCCGAACAAGAGGAGCGGCTCTTTGCCTTAATCCGCGAGCACAGCGGAGGTCCCATGCGCGGCGGCATCGGTCGCGTCCTTCGCGATGGATCGCAATCGCAATGACTTGGATCATCCGTTTGCCCGAGAGGACCGTCTGATGAGATTGATTGGGAATCGTACCTGCACGTTGGCCTTCAGCACCTTGCTGGCGACGTTCGTCCTCAGTGGCAACTCTCCTGCCCAGGGAGCAGCGGCGCAGGAAGACGCCAAGCGAACTCTACCGGATTTCTATCCTTACGTTGCCGCCGACATCCTGGGCTGGTGCCGACCTCAAACCGGGGTTTGGATCGACCTCGGCTCGGGAACCGGCGGTGTTGGGTTGGCCGTTGCCTCTTCGGGAAACGCGGCTGCCTCTAGTAGTACGATCGTCCTCTTGGACCCCGACGCCAAGGCACTGTCGCAAGCGCTGCAGAGAGGTCGGGAGAAGGGGCTTGGGAGTCGTCTTGTTGCCGTTGTCGGCGTCGCCGAGGACATGCCCCTTCCAGACGACTCGGTCGACTTGGTCTTCAGCCGGGGTTCGATTTTCTTCTGGAAAGACCCGGTGCAGGGAATTCGAGAAGTCCAGCGCGTGCTGCGGCCTGGTGGGAAGGCGATGATCGGCGGCGGCCGGGGAAGCGAGTATCCGGAGTGGGCACGCCGCGAATTCACGCGCCGACGGCACGGCAACCAGAAGACCGATTCGCCGCAAGCCAAGGAGTTTGCCCGTCTCCGAGATCCCAAGACATTTCGTCAGTGGGCGAAGGATGCCGGTCTGTCTGATTTTCGGGTCACGGGACACGGCGCACTGCCTCCGGATGATCCACGTGCGGGCTCGGGGATTTGGCTCCAGTTCACGAAGGGGGAGGTGCAATGAGCACGAATTACGTTGACGTCGTCCAGGACGCCCGTGAGTTGGACGTAGCGAAGACTACGCGGGACGATGGTGGAATACGTACTCGCCCATTGCCTGCAACGCGCCTGAAGCCTGAAGGTGGAGCACTGCGGTCGTCGGCTCGAAAGAAACGCCGCCGCAGAAATCGCCTTGTCCTGTTGGCTCTGATCCTCGCTGCGGTGACCCTGGCCATCGGATGGTGGTGGTACACGCGCGGCCGGCCCGGCTCAGCCGAACCGACAACGCTCACCGCAACGGTGGAGCGCCGTAACTTTTCCTCATCGGTTCTGGCCACCGGAGCCGTGAAACCTCAAGTAGGCGCGGAAGTCCGGGTCGGCGCCCGAATTTCAGGCAAGGTCGACAAGCTTCGCGCGAATATTGGAGATCGCGTGACGCAGGGACAAGTGATCGCCGAGTTGGAGAAGGCCGACTTGCAGGCGATTGTCGCCCAGCGCGAGGCCGAGGTTCGGCTTGCTCAAGCGAAACTTGCCGCCGTCGATAGGCTCCTTCCCCAGGAGATCCAAAAGGCGGAGCTTGACATAATCCGCTGGCAGGCAACTTGCACGCTGTGCGAACAGGAGATCGCCCGGGAGTCGCGACTGCTCAAGGCCGATGTCACGTCCGAACAGGCATTCGAGGAGGTCCAGGAACGACTTGACGTGGCACAGGCGCAGCTCGCCTCGGCCGAAAAGGCCTGCGAACTGGCCACCGCAGGCTATGAAGAGAACCTCAACCAAGCTTCCGCGGAAGTCGACCGCGCTCGTTCGGCGCTGGACAACGCCAATGTCCAGCTATCCTATGCCACGATTACTGCGCCGATCGACGGTGTCATCGCCTCGGTGGCCACGCAAGAGGGAGAAACGGTTGCCGCCGGCATGCAGGCGCCCACCTTTGTTACGATCATCAACCTCGAACGGCTGCAAGTCGACGCTTATGTGGACGAGGTGGACATCGGCAAAGTACATCCCGGGCAGGAAGCGTTCTTCACGGTCGATGCGTTCCCGGGCAGGGAGTTCAAGGGGCGGGTGGGCGCAATCTACCCCAAGGCGGTCATCCAGGACAACGTGGTCAATTACGACGTCGTCTTGGAACTCCTCGACGAGCACGGCGGCGTGCTGCGGCCCGAGATGACCGCAAGCGTCACGATCTTCCTGGAGGCGAAAACCGACGTCGTGGCGATTCCTGCAAAGGCCGTCAAGCGCGAGCAGGGTAAGAACGTGGTTTACGTCTCCAACGACGGCCACCCTAGCGTACATGAAATCACCATTGGTTGGAAGGACGGCCAATGGGTCGAGGTCCTTGCCGGCTTGGAGGAGGGACAGACCGTGTTTCTCGAACCGCCGACTGGGCCATAGAGGAAGAAAAAGGGGGACAGGACCCCTTTGCCGGAACGGCCCGAAGGGTGCTTCGCACAAAAGGGTCCTGTCCCCTTTTTCCGCGAGCCGCAATCCTAGAAGAGGTGTGCAAATGATCCAATTGGAAGGAATCGACAAGACCTATCTGACCGGCGACGTGGCGACGCACGTGCTTAAGGAGATCTCGTTTGAAATCCATCCCGGCGAGTACGTGGCCATCATGGGGTCTTCGGGTACGGGCAAGTCGACCCTGATGAACATCCTCGGCTGCCTCGACAAGCCGACCGCGGGACACTACGATCTCGACGGGGTCGACATGGTCAATCTTGACGACGACGGGCTGTCACACTTAAGGAACCACAAGATCGGCTTCGTCTTTCAGCAGTTCCATTTACTCGGGCGGACGACGTCGCTGAAGAACGTGCTCTTGCCGCTCATTTACGCGAGCGATTACCCGGAAGACGCCGAGGAATTGGGCGAAAGCCTGTTGGCCATGGTCGGGCTCTCGGATCGCGTTGAATACCGGCCCAACCAACTATCGGGCGGACAGCAACAGCGAGTCGCCATCGCCCGAGCTTTGATCACGAATCCTTTCATCCTCTTGGCCGATGAGCCCACGGGCAATCTCGACAGCCGGAGCGGCACCGAGGTCATGGCCGTCTTTCAGCGTCTGCATCGCGACGGCAGGACCATCATTATAGTCACGCACGACCGCGACGTGGCGGAGCACGCCGACCGGGTGATCGTGCTCGACGACGGCCGCATCGCCGAAGATGAGATCATCAAACAGCCACGGGATGCGGAGGCGGAACTCGCAGCCCTGGCCCCAGCCGAGGAGGAGGTATCATGAGATTGCTGCGCATCGCCGGTGAAGGCATCAACTCGCTGGCAGCCAATAAACTGCGAACGTTCTTTATGATGGCCGGCACCATCGTCGGCATTGCCGCGCTGACGGTTATCATGGCCATCGGCAAGGGTACGGAGAAGAAGGTCAAGAAGAGGGTGGAAAACTTCGGCCCTCGCGCGATGATGCTCATCGCCGGCGGCGGCAGGGCCCTGCCGCCACCGGATACAAGTATTACCACCCTCACCCTGGCCGATGCCCAGGCGATTCGCGATCAGGTCTCCGGCCTTGAACTCGTGACTCCCCAGGCCTGGCAGTTCGACGTGAACCTGAAGCACGAGGCCAATCAAATTCAGACCGTTGTCTGGGGAGTCGAGCCCGAGTGGCACGACGCGTGGAACTGGTACGCCACCGAGGGAGAGGAGATCACGGATGAAGACGTGGCGACCATGAGCCGCACCTGCGTCATCGGCAGCTCGGTGAAACGCGACCTCTTCGGCGGCGGCGACCCGATCGGGAAAAGCCTCTACATCAACAAAGTCAGCCTCACGGTCAAGGGAGTCCTTAAGCATCGCGGCGCGGCCGGCGGCGCCGGCGGGGATTTTGATAATCGCATTGTCATCCCCATCACGACGGCCATGCGCCGCGTCATGAACGTGGATCACGTTGGCGCCATCCGTATTGTGACCGAAGATGCCTCGCTCATGGAGCAACAGACAGACCAGATCGAGCGTCTCATCCGCCAGCGTCACCATATCACGCCCGCCCTGGAAGACGACTTCCGTGTGATTTCGCCGCTGATTATCGCCGAAATGGCACGGGGCACCTCCCGCACCCTCTCGATTCTCTTGATGGCGCTGGCTGGATTGAGCCTGTTGGTCGGTGGAGTCGTCCTGATGAATATCCTGCTAATCTCGGTGGCCGAACGAACGAAAGAGATCGGGCTGCGCCGGGCGGTCGGGGCAACGCGCCGGGATATTTTCGCACAGTTCCTCACCGAATCCCTGAGCGTAACATTCTTGGGAATGCTCCTGGGAAGTGCCCTGGGTGGGGCCGTGGCGCTGGCGCTCGGCAAGCTGACTCCCATGCCGGCGGTCATCTCGTGGGAACCCTTCGCGCTTGCGATGGGGTTTGCCCTCTTGGTCGGGACGTTTTTCGGCGTGCAGCCGGCTCGGCGCGCGGCAAAACTGCGCCCGGTGGAAGCGTTGCGATGAAGTTTTCCAAGAGCCTTTTCCTTTCCATCGAGATCCTGGCGGCCCACAAGCTGCGGACGTTGCTGAGCGTTCTGGGCATCGTCGTGGGAGTTGCCGCCGTGATCCTCATGGTCTCGGCCGGCAAAGGCGCCGAAAAACAGATTCTCGACCGCATCCGCCAAATGGGAACGAACCTGATCACGGTCAGTGCCGGTCAAACAAAGATTATCGCCGGGCGTCAGAGACAGATGAGCACCGTGACCACGCTCGTGGCGGAAGACGCCGACGCCGTACAAGCGGAATGTCCCTCCGTTGCCTTGGCAGCGCCGGCGATCGACAAGAAGCTGGCCATCCGGTGGGAATCGGAAAACGCCAACACGACCGTCCTCGGCATCACACCGGAAGGTTTTCACATCCGAAACATCGCCGTCGATTCCGGTCGCATTTTCGATCAGGACGAATGCCGCGGCCGGCGTCGAGTCGCCGTCCTTGGCCCGACCGTGGTCGAGAATCTCTTTCTCGGAACCGATCCCGTCGGCCTCACGTTCCGGATCGGTCGGGTTCCCTTCGAGGTAATCGGAGTGACGGAATCGAAAGGAGTTGATGCCAACGGTCAGGATCAGGATGATCTGGTAATCGTCCCGTTGGAGACGGCCATGCGGCGGCTGATGAACGTCGACTACATCCGAACCGTCTACGTTCAAGCTAAATCGAGCGACATGCTCGACAAGGCGGAAACCGAGATCCGAGAACTGTTGCGACAGCGGCACCGGCTGGGAGACGCCCCGGATGATTTCACGATCCAGAACCAGGCCGTGCTGCTGGAAACCGAGCGCGAGACGGCCCAGTCGATGACGCTTCTGATCGGCAGCGTTTCAGGGATCTCGCTCGTCGTCGGAGGCGTGGGCATCCTCGCCGTGATGCTGATTTCCGTGCGCGAACGTACCGGCGAAATCGGCCTCCGCCGGGCTATCGGCGCTCGCCGGTGCGACATCCGAAACCAGTTCCTTTTGGAGTCGGGGATGCTTGCCGGGCTAGGGGGCTTAGTCGGCGTGGCGGTCGGCGTCGGCGCCGCCTGGATCGTCGCCGCCTTAGGCTACTGGGACACCGTCGTCTCATGGCCCTCCACAGCCGTCAGTTTCCTGTTTTCCGTCTCGCTCGGTGTGGCCTTTGGCCTTTATCCCGCCGTTCGGGCCGCGGCATTGGAACCGATCGAGGCGCTGAGATCGGAGTAAACGAACGAAAGCAAGAGGATGCACTATAAACCACCTCAACCGGCCTTTTCACGACCATGCATTTCCGTGGGGGGGATATTGACGATCAAGGCAACGTAGTGGGTGCCTCTCAGGCAGAAACAGGAGAGTTGCGAGCGCAAGTCCACTTGCGAAGGGTCCTTGCTCGGGACGGCCTACTTGCGTGACGTCGAGGCCCTGCTACACTAACCGGTATATTGCTTCCACCCACCTATCCGAGGGCACGGTCATGAGACAATTCCTGCCCGCAGAGAAATGTGTGAGTACGAGTTCAACCGACGGCTAACACTTTCACTTGACGGAAACAAGGAGTTTTATCATGGCTTTGATCGTGAAACGGCGAGTCCTGACGTGCGTTCTGGCACTCATGGTCGCGGTGACTTTGGGCTGTGGGGGTTCCTCGCCAACCGGCTCAACCACCGGCGACTCCCCGAAAGCCGCGACCACTCCCCAGCCAAATCTGGACAAGACCGTCGATTCCGCCCCACCCGAAGTCGTTTCTCCCACCCCACCCGAAGTCGTTTCTCCCGGCCGACTCGGGATCGGTTCCCCCGCTCCACCTTTGTCGGTGGCCAAGTGGGTCCACGGGGAATCGATCGACGGTTTCAATCCTGGTCAAGTGTATGTCGTCGAATTCTGGGCGACCTGGTGCCCGCCCTGTCGCACGAGCATGCCCCACCTCAGTCAGCTTCAGCAGGAATATGGCGACGACGTGAAATTCGTGGGCATGACCCGGGAGGATGAGGCCACCGTGACGGAATTCCTCGCCAAGGAACAGTCGCCGGGCAAGACGTGGGCGGAAGTCGTCCAGTACCGCCTGGCGATCGATGCCGGGGCCACCACCAACGAAGCGTACATGAAAGCCGCGCAGCAGTCCGGCATCCCCACGGCCTTCATTGTCGGAAGAGACGCGGTCGTGGAATGGATTGGGCACCCCATGAGCATGGACGAGCCGCTGGCGAAGATTACGGCGGGCGACTGGGATCGCCAGGCGGCCATTGCGCAGTTCGAGAAACAACGGAAACTGAAGCAACTCTCACGAGAACTGAGCGCCAAGCTCCGTGCCCAGGAGTGGGACGATGCACTGGGCATGCTCGATCAGTTGGAAGAGGAATCCGGCAAGTCGCCCCAACTGACTGGCATGCGGTTGTCCGTCCTCCAGCGGGCCGGGCGGACTGAGGAAGCGTCAAAACTCCAGGCCGAGATGGTCGAACAGGCATGGGACTCCCCGCAGATCCTCAACCAAATCGCCTGGGGCATCGCGAAAAGCGAGGGAGAGCGCGATCTGGACCTCGCTCTCAAGGCTGCACAACGGGCTTCGGAACTCCGAGAAGACAAGGACGCGGAAACCCTCGATACGCTCGCCCGCGTGCATTACGAAATGGGACAACTCGACGAAGCCATCGAGTGGCAGAAGAAGGCGGTCGAGCACAGTCAGGGCAATCGGGTCATCCATATCACGCTGGAGAAGTACGAAGCCGAAAAAGCCCTCCAGTTGGGTGATTCGAGTGCTCCAGCGAAAAACGACCCGGCCAACGGCGACGAGCAGTAAAGCTTCGTCGGAGCCGGTTGGCTCTGCCCGAGTGCGCCAAAAGGCTTGGCTTCCGGAAAACACTGTGTCCATCTACTTCAACACGGGCCAAGGCACGCTCGCGCGTTACGCTCCGTGGACCTCGTCAATGAGGTATCTCCCGGAGACAATCATTTCACGCCCCGGGCAACCGTGGCAAACACGCCGGGCGTCGTGACCGGATGGCGATAGACTTCTCCGGTGGGTATGGTTCGAAATTCATGCACACGCCAGCCGATTGCGGTATAAGTGACGATTGGAAATGTTCCGATTTCCTGAAACACACAACTTCCAAGCCAAAGGAATGATTGCCATGAGACGCAACCTGAGTTGGTCGATCACCGCCGTACTGCTTCTGTTGCCGTGGGCCGTCCCGGTCGCCGGCGCCGTCGAAGCCGGAAAGGTGACGGGGGAGTTGAAGAAGTGGCACAAAGTGACGATCGATTTCGCAGGACCCCAGACCAGTGAAACGGCCACGCCTAACCCTTTCACCGACCACCGCTTGGACGTGACGTTCCGCAACGGTTCGTCGACCTACGTCGTGCCGGGCTACTACGCTGCCGACGGCAACGCCGCCAACACGAGTGCAACCTCCGGCAACGTCTGGCGAGTCCACTTCGGCCCCGACAAGCGGGGCCGGTGGACCTACGAGGTCCGTTTCAAGCGAGGTCCCAACGTCGCCGCCGGGGAAGGCGGCGAGAGTGCCGGTTACTGCGATGGGGCAAAAGGATCGTTCGAGATTCAGGAGACCGACAAGACCGGCCGCGACCATCGCGGTAAGGGCCGCCTGCAATACGTCGGCGGGCGCTATCCGCGGTTTGCCGAGACGGGCGAGTATTTTTTGAAGCAGGGCGCCGATGCACCGGAGAACCTTTTCGCCTACCAGGACTTCGACGGCGACTTCAAGAACGACGGACAAAGCGACCATCGCATCAAGAGCTTCAGCGCCCACGTGCGGGACTGGAAACCGGGTGATCCCACCTGGAAGGACGGTAAGGGCAAGGGCCTGATCGGGGCCATCAACTACCTGGCCAGCGAAGGGATGAACGCCTTCTCCTTCCTGCCTCTGAACATCCAGGGAGACGACAAGAACGTCTTCCCCTACCTGGATTACGACGAGCGGTACCGGATGGACGTCTCGCGGCTGGACCAGTGGGAGGTTGTCCTGGAGCACGCCGACCGGATGGGTATGTTCGTCCACTTCAAGACCCTGGAGACCGAGAACGAGTTGCTCCTGGACGGCGGCGACTTGGGCCCCCAAAGAAAGCTCTACTATCGCGAGTTGATCGCCCGCTTCGGCCACCATCTGGCGCTGAACTGGAACTTGGGCGAGGAGATCAACAATGCCAGCACGGCGCAGAAGAAGGCCTGGGCTCAGTACTTCTTCGACCACGACCCCTACCATCACCTCATCGTGATCCACAATGGGGCCAATCACTACGATCTGCTGGGGAAAGGCTCGAAGTTGACCGGCTTCTCGCTGCAAACCAACAAGACCGACTTCGGCAACGTGCATTCGCGAGTCAAGACCTATCTGGACAAGTCGGCCGAGGCGGGCAAGTCCTGGGCGGTGGCTTGTGACGAGCCGGGCGACGCCACCCATGCGCTTCGCCCCGACAGCGACGCGGGCAACTCGCACGAGGACGGCCGAAAGAACGGCCTCTGGGGCACGCTGATGGCCGGCGGCTGGGGCAACGAGTGGTACTTCGGCTACCAGCACGCCCAATCGGACCTCACCCTCGAAGACTTCCGCAGCCGCGACCGCTGGTGGGATTACTGCCGCTTTGCCTTGGAATTCTTCAAGAAGCACGAAATCCCCGTCTGGGAGATGTCCTGCCAAGACGAACTAACACCGGGCCCCAGCGACTACTGTCTCTGCAAGCCCGGGCTGATCTACGTGGTCTACCTCAAGAACGGGGGCACGGCCAAGCTGGATCTCGCGGATGCCGAGGGCACCTTCGAGGTGCATTGGTACGATCCGCGACACGGAGGACCGCTGCTGACGGGAACGGTTCGCGCGGTTCACGGCGGTTCGGTCTGCTCCTTGGGCCGCGCGCCGAAGGATATCGACAAGGACTGGGCAATTCTGGTCCGACCTGCTGATCCCAACCGCAACTACCCTCCCGCGATCAACGCCGGGCCGACAACGAAGAGACGAGCAAGTGGCGCGAGCAGTGGCGGCGCGAGAGGCAAATCGAAGAACTGAAACGGAAGCTGAAGGCGCTCGGCGTCGAGATACCGGAACCGGCTCCGGAGGAAGATGCCGAGGCTTTGTCGCGCAGCGTGGAGACGGCCCTCAATCATGACGATTCATGTTGGACTACGAACCGGCGGAACATTGCCAGCACTCGGGCTGGGGATGTGGAAGACGCCCAACGAAGCGTGTGCGCAATTGGTCCAGGATGCCGTCCTGGCGGGTTATCGCCATTTCGACTGTGCTTGCGACTACGGGAACGAACGGGAAGTTGGCGACGGCTTGCGGCGAGTATTTTCCAGCGGAAAGTGTCGTCGTGAGCAACTTTGGATCACCTCGAAGCTCTGGAACACCTATCATCGCCCGGAACACGTGGGGCTTGCGTGCAAGAAGTCGCTGTCAGATCTGAGACTGGATTACCTGGACCTGTATCTGATTCACTTTCCTATCGCCCAGCCATACGTTCCTATCGAGGAGCGTTATCCACCCGGATGGTTGCACGACCCCGACAGCGCCGTGCCCAAGATGGCGTTTGACAGCGTGCCCATTTCAGAGACTTGGGCGGCGATGGAGGGCCTTCGAGAGGCCGGCTTGGTCAAACATATTGGCGTCTGCAATTTTGGCACGGCCTTGCTGCGCGACTTGCTCAGCTATGCGAAGGAGCCACCTGCGGTGCTTCAAGTAGAGTCTCATCCTTACCTGACGCAGGAGAAGTTGCTGCGATACTGCCGCGAACAGGATATCGCCTACACGGCGTTTTCGCCATTGGGGGCACTGTCCTATCACGAACTGGGGATGGCCGACTGCTCTGACACGCTTCTGGAGCGAGCCGAAATCAAGGCGATCGCCGCCGCGCATGGAAAGACACCCGCTCAGGTACTGCTGCGATGGGGTGTGCAACGGGGAACGGCCGTGATTCCAAAGACGTCGAAACGGGAGCGGCTCGCCGAGAACATGGCGATCTTTGATTTTGAGCTCGACTCCGACCAAATGGCAACGATCAGCAGCCTCGATCAGAACCGTCGATACAACGATCCGGGCGTGTTCTGTGAAGCAGCCTTCAATACCTTCTGTCCCATCTACGAGTAGGGCACGGGGTCGACGGGAGTCCTCTTCTTGGTGCAGGCGGACTCGGCAAACGCCCCCTCGGTTGGGGGTTGCAGTTTCCTGGCAAGCCGTCGCAATTGGCGTTTCTCGGGGCGTGGCAATCGAAGGTCTCCCCCGATTTAGCCGAGCGAAGCCCAATCGCTGGCAAAGTGCCTGGCGAGGTATTATCCTTGTGGTGTTTCGCACAACAACCAGCCATGCCGCGACAAGGACATCCGAATGATGCGTTCCGCTTGCCTTACGCTCTCAATCATCACCGTTCTGCTGGGGCAAAATGGGGTGGGGTTCGCCGCCGAAAATCCCCACATTCTGTTGATCCTCGCCGACGATATGGGTTACGGCGATCCGGGCTGTTACAACCCGGCTTCCAAGATTTCCACGCCGCACATCGATGCGCTGGCCACCGCCGGCATGCGGTTTACCGACGCCCACGCGGCCGGGCCGTTGTGCCATGTTTCGCGGTATGGGCTGCTGACGGGACGATATCCGTTTCGCGCGCAGTCCGGGGCATGGGCTCGCGGGCCGGTGATTGACCAACGGCGGATGACCATCGCATCCCTGCTGAGCGACGCCGGTTACCGCACCGCGATGGTAGGCAAGTGGCACCTTGGATTCGTCGAGAACGGCTACGACCAACCGCTGCCGGGCGGACCCACCGATCGCGGATTCGACACGTTCTTTGGAATCCGTGCATCGACCGACATTCCGCCTTATTTCTACATCCGCAATCGCCAGGCGGTCGCGCCACCCACCGGGACCATTGCCGCCAACAACAGCAAAGGCTGGTCGCCCATCCAGGGCGCATTCTGGCGGGCCGGAGGTATTGCGCCGGATCTGAAGTTGGAGGAAGTCACGCCGCGATTCACCGACGAAGCGGTCGCCGTTATCGAGCGCCACGCCGCCCGGGGCGATGATCGACCGCTCATGCTCTACCTGGCTTACCCGTCGCCGCACACGCCGTGGCTGCCGAGCGAGGAATTCCAGGGCAAAAGTAAGGCGGGCATGTACGGCGATTTCATGATGATGGTGGACGCCCACATTGGCCGTGTGCTGGCCGCGCTGGAGAAGGCCGGTATGGCGGACGACACACTGGTCATCTTCTCCAGTGATAACGGGCCGGTGTGGTACGACGCCGACGTACGGCGACTGGGCCACGACTCGTGCGGCGTACTCCGCGGCATGAAAGCGGACGCCTGGGAAGCGGGCCATCGCATGCCGTTTATCGTCCGCTGGCCGGGCAAAGTGAAAGAGGGTAGCGTGAGCGACCAGATGGTCTGCTTCACCGATGTGCTGGCCACCTTTGCGGAAGTGGTTGGCCGAACGCTGCCGGACGACGCGGGGCCGGACAGCTTCAGCTTCTTGCCGGCGCTTCTGGGCGAGCAAGCAGAAACCAAGCCGATTCGCACGTACCTGCCGATCGCTTCGGGGCGCGGCATGATGACGATTCGTCGCGGACCGTGGAAGTTGATCACCGGCCTGGGCTCGGGCGGTTTTTCCCAGCCGCGCTCTGTCAAGCCGCAGCCGGGCGAACCGCCGATGCAACTTTACGATTTGTCCAAAGATCTGTCGGAGACGACGAATCTGTACACACAGCACCCCGAGATTGTGAAAGAACTGCTTGCAGAGATTGAACGCATCCGCCAGGAGTAACGCGCGATTGGTTGCGACCAAGTACACGGATCCTTTCGCGAGCTACGCTACGATCCAGCCGGATGCGTGGCCAACCGAACTCTGATTGAGTACGCCATGAAACCTCAAAAACGAATCGTCTTGGGTATCGCACTCGTTCTCGTGTCCGGCACATCAACGGTAGCCGCCGAAACGAAGCCCAACATACTGCTGATCGTTTGCGATGATTTGAACACGCGCGTTTCTACTTCCGGCTATCCGGACATCAGCACGCCCGCGTTCGATCAACTGGCTGCTGCCGGGATGACCTTCGGCCGTGCCTATTGCCAATACCCCGTGTGCGGACCTTCGCGGGCCTCGTTTCTGCACGGACTTTATCCACAATCCACCGGCGTTCTCGACAACAAGTCGGATATTCGGCAAACGCGGCCGGGAACCGTCTCCATGCCACAACGATTCAAGGAGGCCGGCTACTGGACCGGTTCGGTTGGCAAGGTGTTTCACAACACGCAAATCGAGCCGGGGGAAGTGGCGTGGGATGCGTTCTTGCGCTTCGAGAATAGCGAGATGCCGATGGTGACGCCGGTCCGCAAGGCGTTTGAAGCCGAGCATGGACCGATCGAGCAAGGAAAGGCGCGACGACTGTGGAGAGAGAAATATTGGACGATCGGAACGCAAACACGCGGCCAACAACAACCGGGTTACGGACCGTCGGGTCTGCGTGACGAGCAGCACAAGGACGGAAAGAATGCCCGGCAAGTTGTGTCGTGGCTGGAACAGAAGATTCATGGCGAGAAGCCGTTCTTCATGGCCTGTGGCATCCAGAAACCGCACGTCCCCTTCCTTGCGCCCGACGCCTATTTCGCGCAATACCCTAAAGAAAGCCTAAGGTATGCACCCGCACCGGCGGATTTCTGGGAACAGGTTCCGAAGATGGCCATGGTGAAACGCTACGAGGGGTTCGGGTTCACGTTGGGCGTGGAAAACGATCCACTTCGGCGTGAATACACCCAGGCCTATCACGCTTGCGTCTCGTTCGTCGACGCCCAGATCGGTTTGATCTTTGACGCCTTGAAACGCACCGGTCATTGGGACGATACCATCGTCATGCTCACGTCCGACCACGGTTACCAGCTTGGCGAGCATTTCATGTGGGGCAAGGTGACGCTGTTCGAGGTTTGCGATCGCGTGCCCCTGGTGATTCGAGTGCCCGGACAGACGCAGCCGGGTTCCTCCAGTCAAGGGCTTGTCGAACTGGTCGATCTCTACCCGACGCTCGCCGAACTCTGCGATGTGGCGGCGCCCGGCGATCTGCAAGGCCGAAGTCTTGTTCCCATGCTCCGCGATCCGACAGCCCCGGGAAAGAAACTCGCTTACACCGTTGTCCGTCGCGGCACAAAGCTCGGCAAAGCCATCCGCACCGATCGCTGGCGTTACGCCCGCTGGCCTGACGGCGAGGAACTTTACGATCTGAAAAACGACCTTCCCGAGCACCACAATCTTGCCACCTCCGAAGAACATGCCGCCACCGTTGCCGCCATGCGAGCCAGCCTCGCCCAAGCCGAAGCGCATGCCGCGGCTGCAAAGCGATAGGATGTTCGTTCCAGAACTCATGGCGCGTGATCCATCCCGAATGAGGACCGATTGTGGAACGCAACTCGGGGCGACGCGAGCCTCTTCGCTGCTGGGTTCCGTAAAGCCGTCCCGCCGAGGTTTCTCGAGTCCACCGAATTGCCAAGGTCTGCCAGAGCGTACCCGATTGAGGGGATGATTTGCATAACGGACACGCTTTCTGCATACTAGTTGGTGTCCAGGAAGAAGCCCCATTACCACTACCCGGAGATCACCGTATGCGAAGTTTCACGAACATTGCCGGACGTATGACCGCGCTGATTGGATTGTCGCTGGCGACCCTCACGTCAACATCGTGGGCCGATCAGGCGGGGAAGAGTCCCGTCAAGGTGTTTGTACTCGTTGGCCAATCGAACATGCAGGGCAAGGCGTCGTTGCTCACGCTTGACCACCAGATCAAGGCCCAGCGGACCAAAGGGCAGTTCGCCCACCTGCACGACGGCAAGGGCAACTATCTGGTGCGCGACGATGTACTGATCAACTTTCTCGACCGCCACGGCAAGTTGGAGGTCGGGTACGGCAGCAAGGAGCGCTTCGGCCCCGAACTCGGGTTCGGGTGGACGGTCGGCGAGGCGCTGGACGAACCGGTACTCATCATCAAGGCGGCGTATGGCGGTCGATCGTTGTTTCGGGATTTCCGCTCACCGTCGGCCGGCCTTCCCGACGAAGCGCGCCTCCAGGAAGAGCTCGAGGGCGCCAAGAAACGCAAGCCCGAAACGACCATGGACGACGTCAAGAAAATGTACGGGTTCGCCTACCGCGACATGCTCGGCGAGGTGAAGAACGTGCAAGAGAATTACCAAACACTTTTCCCCGAGCTCAAAGGCAAGGAACTCCAACTGACCGGGGTCGTGTGGTTCCAGGGGTGGAATGACATGATCAACGGCGAATTCTCCGCCGCCTACACCGAAAACATGGTGCATTTCATCAAGGACGTGCGCAAGGACCTTGGCGCGCCGGGCCTGCCGTTTATCATCGGCCAACTCGGCGTGGACGGTCCTTACAAGGGGGACGACCCGACCACGGACAAGAAGGAAGTATTCAAGGCAAATCAGGCTGCCGCGGCGGACCGGCCCGAGTTCAAAGGCAACGTCGCCGTCGTGAAAACCGACCAGTACTGGGACCCCGTCGCCGCCGAGGCATACAAGGTTTGGCGGGAGGACATCGACGCCTGGCGTCACCACGGGAACGATTTCGGGTATCACTACCTCGGCAGCCCGAAGATCATCTACGAGATCGGCGACGCGTTCGGAAAGCAGATGCTGCAGATGCTTGGCAAGAGTACGAAATAGACCACCGCGTAAGCAGAACAAGGACATCGATATGGGACTGCGATTTTGTGCGCTGCTCTGGCTGATAGCCATGCTCCCTGCCGTCGTTCAGGCGGAGAAACCAAATATCATCCTGGTGATGGCGGACGATCAAGGCTGGGGTGACACCGGCTACAATGGACATCCTGTCGTGAAGACGCCGAACCTCGACGCGATGGCGAAAGAGGCGTTGGTCTTCAGCCGCTTCTATGCCGCGGCCCCGGTTTGCTCGCCAACGCGTGGCAGCGTGCTGACCGGTCGTCATCCGATCCGTATCAAGATCACCAATCATGGCCGATACATGCGCCCGCAAGAGTCCACCCTTGCCGAAGAGTTGCGCGGCGCCGGTTATGTCACGGGGATGTTCGGCAAGTGGCATGTTGGCTCGGCGCAGAAAGACAGCCCCGTGAATCCGGGGAACAGTGGCTTTGATGAATGGGTCATTGGGTTGAACTTTTTCGACAACGACCCCTACCTGAGCCGCAACGGGATTGTGGAACGGATCAAGGGCTCCGGATCGGCGATTACGATCGACGAAACGATCGCCTTCCTGAACAAGCACAAGGACGGCAAGAGAGCGATGTTTGCCGTCGCATGGTTCCCGTCTCCGCATGATCCGCATCTGGAAAAGCCCGCGAATCCACAAATGTATGCCGGTGTGGCGGGAGGGGCGTATTTCGCGGAGATTGCCGTGTTGGACGAAGCGTTTGGCCGGCTTCGCAACGAGTTGCGTCGACTCGGTATCGAGAGAAACACGATTCTTTGGTATTGCAGTGACAACGGCGGATTGCGCGAGGAGAGTTCCGGCGGGCGTGGCCGCAAAGGCAGTATCTACGAAGGCGGCCTGCGTGTACCGGCGATCCTCCAGTGGCCCGCTCGAATTTCCGCCGGTCGCACCGACTTCCCGGCAACAACCTCGGACATGCTGCCAACGTTGCTCTCCGCGGCCGGAGTCAAACGAGCCGGCACGTTGCCTCTGGACGGCATCGACCTGATGCCGATGATCCGAGGAAAGACAGCCACTCGCGAGAAATCGATCGGCTTCTGGTTTGGCCTTCAGGGGGGACAATCGACTTGGAGCGACCGCATTCTCAAAGCGGTCATGGAGGCTCAGCAGTCTGGACAGCCGAGCCCCCACCCCGAACGGCTACGCAAGGATATCGATGAATTCCCCCAATTTCCCGAGGACAAATTCATTGGCCACGCCGCATGGCTCGACTGGCCCTGGAAACTCCATCGCAAGGAAGGAAAAGAGGTGAGCTTTGAGCTGTACAATCTGGCAACGCATCCGATGGAAGACAAGGATTTGTCGCCGAACCCGGAGTACCGTGAACGTTTGCAGACGATGCGGCGGGAGTTAGCCGAGTGGCAGCTTTCGGTAACCCGCAGCCTGAATGGTGAAGATTACTCGAAGTAGGATTGAACATGAAACGTTTGTTGATGCTGCTGATCACCGCGTGCCTGGCCGGGCCTGCTCTTGCCGCCGACGTCGGCAAACCCAATGTCATTATTATTCTCGCGGATGATTTGGGCTGTGGAGACATGAGTCTCTACGACGGCTGGATCAAAACACCCCGCATCGACCAAATGGCCAAGGAGGGTGTCAAGTTCACCGATTTTCACTCCAACTGTTCCGTCTGTAGCCCGACCCGCATCGCGCTGATGACGGGGAGATATCAGCAGCGCGTCGGTATTGTTGATGTGATTGTCGGAAATCGTGACAAGGATGGATTGGAACCCTCGGAAACCACGATCTCCGGATTGATGAAAAGGGCGGGTTACAAGACGGCGATCTTCGGGAAATGGCATTGCGGTACGGACGTTCGTCATAATCCCGTCAATCACGGGTTCGACGAGTTTATTGGGTTCCTGCCGGGAGCAGGCGACTATCACAGACACCAAGGGTGGCGGGACGGCACGGAAGTCAAGGAACAGAAGGGCTATTCCACGCATATCATCACGGATCGGTCCGTCGATTTCATCAGGAGAAACAAAGACCATCCGTTTTTCCTTTACGTGTCTCATGCGGCCGTGCATAACCCCTATCAAACGCCGGAGGACACGCCCGAAAACCGGCCCAAGGTCAGAGAACGCGGGCGCGAACATGCTCGGCCCAAGTACAAGGTGATGCTGGAGGAATTGGACAAGGGCGTCGGCAAGATCCTCGACACGCTCGATGAACTCGGGCTCGAGGAAAGCAGCTTCGTGTTCTTCTTCTCGGATAACGGCTCGGTAACCATGGGAACAAACGAGAGGCCGTTTCGTGGCGGCAAATTCAGCAACTATGAGGGCGGCCATCGCGTCCCCGCGGTCGCCAGATGGCCAGGACGCATCAAGCCGGGCTGGGTCTCGCATGAGTTGACCGCGGGCATGGATATTCTGCCAACCGTGATGGATATCGCGGGCGTCGACATATCCAAGGAGCGAAAGTTTGACGGGACGAGCATGAAAGATCATCTGTGTACTCAGGCCGATTTTCCCGACCGGCAGGTTTTCTTCGGCTACGAGCCCAAGCTCGGAACGGCCATGCGATACCGGAATTGGAAGATGCAAACAAAAGGGGAGGTTATTGAATTGTATGACCTGAGCAAAGACATCAAGGAAACAACCAATGTAGCGGACCAGTATCCCGATCGCACCAAAGAGATGAAAGAGGCTATTGAAAAGTGGAAGGTGGACGTGATGCCGGGAAGTCGCAATTCGACACACGGTCATTCGACACGCCCCGGCAGTGGATTACAATGAACGCGAACATACGCAAGATCATAGAGCCGCCGCTGCTGGATCGATCGAAAGGAACCAAGATGCGCAATCCGACTGCTTGCGTGACGCTCGCCATGGCGTCCGTGGTGAGTTGGATGATGGTCGCCAGTGTCGCTTCGGCGGCGCCCGCGAGGAAACCCAATATCGTCTTCATCCTGGCCGATGACTTGGGGTTCGGCGATGTTCATTGTTACAACACCACTTCAAAAGTCCCCACCCCTCACCTGGATCAATTGGCCAGGGAAGGAATGCAATTCCTGGACGCTCATTCTCCCGCGAGTGTGTGTACCCCCACTCGCTTGAGTTTGCTCACGGGACGTCACTTTTTCCGGGTCAAGGGGGGCGGGAAGATCTTCGTGGGGATTGGCGGTCCTTCCTTGATCGAAGAAGGCCGTTTGACGTTGCCCCGGATGCTCAAGAACGCCGGCTATACCACGGCCGCGGTCGGCAAGTGGCATCTGGGGTTGACGTTCTTCGACAAAGAAGGCAATGCAATTAACAGGCAATCGTATCCCGACGTGAGGGGTTTGGATCGGATAAAGCTAGTGGATTTCTCACACCCGATTCCCGACGGCCCCGTGAATCGTGGCTTCGACTCGTTTTTTGGAACCGCTTGTTGCCCAACGACCGACACCCTCTACTCCTACATTGTCGACGACAAGATTCCCAACCCTCCCACGAAGAGAAAGGACCACGGTAAACTCCCCCAACACTTCTACGGATTGGACTGCCGCGCGGGCATGCAGTCCGACGATTTCGACCATGAAGAAGTCGACATGGTGTTCTTGGGAAAGAGCCAGGCGTTCTTAACGGACCATGTGAAGAACCATCCCGACAAACCTTTCTTCCTCTATCACGCCATGCAAGCCGTTCACCTTCCATCCTTCCCGGCGAAACAATTCCAAGGCAAAACGAAGGCCGGCCCACACGGCGACTTTATTTTCGAAATGGACCATATCGTGGGCGAACTAAGGAAAACGCTCAAGGAATTGGGTGTGGAGGACAATACGATCGTGATGTTCTCCAGCGACAATGGACCCGAGAATCCTAGTGCCTGGCACATGCGCACCCACTACCAACATGACGGCGCTTACCCTTGGCGAGGTCTCAAAAGGGATACCTGGGAAGGCGGGCACCGCGTGCCCCTGATCGCCCATTGGCCCGGTCATATCAAACCGGGATCTAAATCACGCCAAACCATTTCTCTGGTGGATATCATGGCCACCTTGGCCTCGATCGTGGAGGCCGACCTCCCCAACAACGCCGCCGAAGACAGTTTCGATTACGAGGATGTATTGCTAGGCAAAGGCAATGGCAAACCCG
>CAYUIQ010000082.1:0-31184 GCA_964444795.1 uncultured Planctomycetaceae bacterium | reverse complement strand
GCCGATCCGGAGAGTCAATATCGGATGCTGGTCACGCTGACCAATCGTGGGGCGGCGGTCACGCGGATCGAATTGAGCAGTGACCGCTACCGAGACATCGAAGACCGAAGCGGCTACCTCGGCCACGTTGCCATGGATGAATTTGCCCGGGGAGTGGGTTGCCCCGTCGATGTGGTTGGACCGGGGACCCCGGCCGCGGAAGCCGGACTGGAGCCGGGTGACACGATCCTCAAAGTAGACGATCAGGAAATCACCGCCGTCGGGGAAGACGCGCCGGAAGTCGCCCAACAACTTCGCGATCTCTTGGCGAGCAAGAAGCCGGGCGACGAGGTCACGCTGACCGTCCAGCGGGGCGGAGACGTGTTCGAACTCCAGCCCGTTGCCCTGGGACGCCGGCCGTTGGAGGTGGTGCGTCCCGAGGCCGACGACCCCCTGTCGTTCCGGATGACTCCCTACTCGATCGACGGTGCAGTTCTCACCGCTACCCAACAAGAGAAGTTTCTCGGCGGCAGTTGGGAGATTCTCGGCGCCCGCGCCAAGAAGGACATATTGGAAGGCCGCGTTGAGAAGGACGTAGCAAACCGTCCCGACAAAAAGAGCGAGGACGAGATTGTCTTCTTCCGCACGATGCCGGACGAAGGTCTGGTGGTGTTCAAAACATTCCGGCTGGAGAAGGTTCCGACCGATGAATTGAAGAACGACATCTATCGGGCCTATCACCTGGAAATGGACGTCGAGATCCACAACACGGGCGACACGATGCACAAGGTGGCGTACCAGCTCGACGGGCCGAACGGCCTGCCGACCGAAGGCCATTGGTATGCCAACAAAGTGGGCCGTGACATGTTTTCGACCCCGGGGCTCCGCGACGTGATCGTTGCTTTCAACGGAGACGATGACCCCAAGGTTACCGCCTGCCCGGATATCGCCACCGACGCCATTGCCGACGAAGACGACGACCCCGAGGTCGAGGGGCTGCCCTGGGAAGACGAGGCCATCACCTACATCGGCGTCGATGCCCAGTATTTTTCCGTCGTGATGATTCCCGAGCGCGACAACGACTGGGTGAAATACTTCGGCAAGGGCGGAGAGGACGTGGACATCTGGTTCGCCGAATCGCGGCCCGTATGCGTCGGCGAGGTGGACGAAAAGTGGAAGAAACTGGCCAATACGTCGGTCCGCATGATCAGCCGGGAATACGAGATCGAGCCAAACGAGTCGCTACGGCAGCGATTCACCGTGTTTGCCGGTCCAAAGAAGCCCGATCTGTTGGCCCATTATGGCCTGAAGGAATTGGTCTACTACGGATGGTTCTTCTTTGTTGCCCAGCCGCTGCTGGGGCTGCTGCATTTTTTCTACAGCATCGTGGGCAACTACGGAGTGGCAATCATCTTGCTGACGGCCGTGGTGCGGCTGGCCATGTTCCCGATGAGCAAGAAGCAGGCGATGAACGCCCAGATGATGGCCAAGTTGCAGCCCGAGATCAAGAAGCTCCAGGAGAAGTACAAGAAGAACCTCGAGGAGCGGACCCGCAAACAGCAGGAACTGTTCCGTAAGCACAACTACAACCCGCTGGCCGGCTGCCTGGTGATGTTTGTCCAGTTGCCGATTTTCATCGGTTTGTATCGTTCGCTGATGGTCGACGTCGAGCTTCGCCAGTCGCCGCTGTTCGGGTCAGCGATTCGCTGGTGCTCGAACCTTTCGGCACCCGACATGCTCTGGCACTGGAAGGGCGTGGTCCCTGCCTTCTTAACCGACGGCCAGGGCATCTTCGTCTTGGGGCCCTATCTGAACGTCTTGCCGCTTGCGACCGTCGTTCTCTTCCTCATGCAGCAGAAAATGTTCATGCCGCCGCCGGCTGACGATCAGGCCGCCATGCAGCAGAAGATCATGAAATTCATGATGATCTTCATCGGGCTACTCTTCTTCAAGGTGGCCAGCGGCCTGTGCCTTTACTTCATCGTTTCGAGTCTTTGGGGGCTTGGCGAACGGCAGTTCATGCCCAAAATCGACGCCGGAAAACCCGCCCCGCCGGAACCGGTGGTCAAGCCCCAGGAGAAACGGAAAGAGACGCGGCCTCGCGCCGGGGGAGCCACCGGCGGTAACGGCGCTGCGAAGCGGAAGAAGCGAAAGAAGAACCGGGGCCGGAAATGAGCGGGCGCGGTGATGCCGTTTGACCCCGACGACACGATCGTTGCGATTGCCACTGCCGCCGGTGCCGCCGCTCGGGGGATCGTGCGGCTCAGCGGGCCGGACGTGGCCCGTTGCCTGCGACGCTGTTTCACCCTCGCCGACCGGTCCGAGTTACCCGCCGCCGGACCGCCCGTAGTACTTCGCGGCAGCTTGGAGTTGGGCCTAGCCGGACGAATCGTACGATGGCCCTCCGAGGCCGTCGGGGAAGTTGGCGATTCGGACGGCGACGGCCTCGGAGGGCCATCGTACGGGCTGCCGTGCGATCTTCTCTACTGGCCCTCGAACCGGAGCTACACCGGCCAACCGGTCGCGGAAATCCACACGATCGGCTCCCGGCCGCTACTGGAGGCCGCTGTTCGCAACGCCTGCGCCGCGGGCGCCCGGCTGGCTCAGCCTGGTGAATTCACCCTCCGAGCCTTCCTCGCCGGACGTATCGACCTAACGCAGGCGGAGGCCGTGTTGGGGACCATCGACGCGGTCGATTCGCGCCAACTCGATACGGCCCTGGCGCAATTGGCCGGCGGTCTGGCACACCCCCTACACCGCCTCCGCGACGACCTGACCGATCTACTGGCCCACTTGGAAGCCGGGTTCGATTTTGCCGACGAAGACCTCCCGTTCATCACCCCCGAGCAGATCGATCGGCAATTGGGCGCGGCGATCGACGTCGCCGGGCAACTCGCCCGGCAGATGTCCCAGCGGTGCCGGTCGGCCGATGCGGTCGAGGCCGTGTTGATCGGCCAGCCGAACACGGGCAAGAGCAGTCTCTTCAACCGGCTGACCGGCGGGCCCGGCGCGCTGGTCTCCGAACGGCCCGGCACCACCCGCGATTACCTCGCCGCGGAGATCGACCTCGACGGCGTTGCTTGCCGTTTGATCGACACGGCCGGCATGAGCGGCGCATCGTCGGGCGCGCCCGCCAGTGTCGAAGCGGCGGCGCAAGCGGCCACGGCCGAGCGACTCGCGACGGCCCGAGTGCGGATCCTCTGTATCGACGGAAGCCGCCCGACGACGCAAACCGAGCAACGCCGGCTCGTCGAACGGTCCGACGGCCACCGCCTGATCGTGGTGACAAAAGCCGATCTGCCACTCCGGGCCGACGTGGCGCGTTCGGCCGTGCAGACCAGCAGCGCGACCGGCACCGGCATCGAAGAACTACGGGGCCGTCTGCGGCAGGCCGTGCTGGCAGCATCGGGTTCGGAAACAGAAGTGGTGGGCACGACCGCCGTGCGATGCCGCCGCTCGGTCGACGGGGCGGTCGAAGCCCTCGGTCAGGCCCGCCAACTGGCCCGAGGGCAGATGGGCGAGGAACTCGTGGCGGCCGAACTGCGCGCCGCGCTGGATCACCTCGGCGAAGTCGTTGGGGCCGTCTACACCGACGACCTGCTCGACCGAGTTTTCAGCCGCTTCTGCATCGGCAAATGACCGAGCTACGGGTTCATCGCCTCAATCTGTTTTCGCATGGCGTCGGCGTTGAAGTTCCCGGGCCGCGGCATGCCGAGGTCGGCTTCGAGTTGCTCCAGCGTCGGTGTCTTCGACGGCACGCCCCGCGGCGGAACTTCCGCGCCGGCGATCCAGACGATGGAGTTCAGGACCGACTTGCGGTAGCTGTCTTGGGCCCAAGTCCAATGGGTGTGCATGCCGGTGAACCCGAAACCGCGTCCGCCGCCGGGCCGGTCGTAGACCCAGCCGACCACTTCGGCCATACCGGACCGCGCGCGAACGTGCGGGTTGCCGCTATGCGGGCCGTCGCCCCGTTGCCGCGTCGACTCGGGCGGCACGGCGGCGAGAATCGGCGTGACGCCTTCCATGTCTTTGGCGAATCGCATGTGGTAGTACCACTCGTCCTGTGCCTTGAAAGGCTTTAGTCCGCGCGCGGCCGGATGGTCGGGAAAGGTCTTGAAATCGGCTTCCCAATGCGGGTTGACCGACCAGTGGCGCTCGTAGCTGCCGCCGATCCAGGCGATCAATCTGGCGACGGCCTTCGGATCGCTCGGATCCACAGTGTAGTGGATGGCCGCCAACCCGACGCCCTTCTTCATTAGCGGCTCGAGCCGGTCGCCCAGCGTCTTCACCAGTCGCCCCCCGTCGCTGCCCAACACGATCGCGTCGGCGGTGTCCAAGACGGCCAGATCCTGGTCATCCTGAACGACGGTGGCCTCGACCGCGGGCACATTCTCGTTGAGCATCCGCGCCAACATGCGGAAGGCCGGCCCGTAAGCGTGTCCGCCGTATCCGTGACTCGCCTTGCCGTGAACGAAAACGATCTGTTTCTTTTCCTCGGCGGCGTCCGCCGGAGCGGCAACCGCCAGGCCGAGCACGGCGAGCCCGATCACACACATCAAGTTTCGACGTACCATCATGTCCTCCTTCGGTGTAGAATGTTCTGTCTCGCAACACAGGGGATATTGTACTCACTGGGGATCGTCGGTGCGAGCTTTGGGGTACGACCACGGGGAGCAACTGAGGATTGGCCAACGAACAGCTTTCCCGCCCCCCCCCGGTGGCCACTTTGAATGGGATTCTCACAATGTTCAAGATCTGCACTGACCGTTACGCTCTGTTCTTGCAGGACCACGGCCTGCCTATCATGGCCGATGAATACTCCAATCGGGCGTCGCTCAACGAACACTTTGAATCGAACGACGATTGCGCCGAATGGTGCTATGTGGCAGTCGCTCGTACTGGCAACGACTGGCCATTCATGACGGTTGCGCAACAGTTCTCCCCGGCTGGCTGCGGATTCGAACCTGCGGCAATCCTAATCCCGGAGACTGACCGGTTGCTTATTGGTGCCGGTGAGCACCTGCTGGCTTATGATCTGGCCGCGGTTCAACGGCTTTGGGAAGATATTGCCGATGGCGGCTTCTGGGGTTGGGCTCGTCACGGGAGTGTGGTGGTCATGTCCGCGGAACTTGAATTGGCTACGTGGGATCTTCACGGTGAGAAACTCTGGTCAACCTATGTCGAACCGCCTTGGTGCTACAGCGTCAGCAACGGCACGGTGAATCTGGATGTCATGGGGGAAAACTCATCCTTTGACTTGGTCGCTGGGCCGTCGGTAAAGGGCAGCTAACATCCGGATCGGCACGTGGCCCCAAACTCCCCTCCCTGGGAAAACGGTTGAGTGCCAGTTTCCGCCTCCTCCGTTCTTTGTGGCCTTTGTGTCTTTGTGGTGCTACCATTGCCTTGCCGTCTGTCCGGATCAGACTTACCACAAAGGCACAAAGGGCACAAAGAACGCGATGCTGCGACGCTGGTGGATCCAACGTGGCGGTGAATCCGCCTGACGGATGTTGCCGCAAAGCCGTGGGATGTATGGAGGCGGGGAATCTCCCGAGATGCTTGCATTTATCGCTTTCGGCCAGTAACTTACAGGGACGTTTCGAGATCACCCAGAAAAAGGAGTAACCAAAATGGCAAAATACACGGACAGCTTGGCGAGTCGGCTCGCCTTGGCAGTGGCCCTGACAATGATCGCCGCGACAGCGTCGGCCGAGTCGATCACCGCCCGTGCGATTTACGAGGCCACCGGTGTGCAAGGCGGACTGGTCGTGCATCTCGGGTGCGGCGACGGCAAGCTGACGGTCGCGCTGCGAGCGTCGGATCGGTATTTGGTCCACGGCCTGGACGCCGACGCTTCCCTCGTGGCGAAAACGCGAGCCTTGCTGCATGAGAAGAGCCTCTATGGACCCGTCTCGGCCGATACGTTCGACGGGCACCATTTGCCATACGTTGGCGACCTGGTGAATCTGGTGGTTGCCGACAATCCGGGCGACGTCGCCATGGAAGAGATCCATCGCGTGTTGGCGCCGGGCGGCGTTGTTTACGCGCGCCGGGGCGACGGCTGGGAGAAGCGGGTCAAGCGGCGGCCCGACGATATCGACCAGTGGTCGCACTTTCTTCACGACGCCGGCGGCAACGCGGTGGCCCAGGACAGGCAGATCGGTCCGCCGAAGCGTTTGCGTTGGGTGGCCGGGCCCAAGTGGTGCCGCAGTCACGAATTTCCCAGTAGTGTCAACGTCACGGTCACCGCCGGCGGACGCATCTTGACTATCTTCGACGAAGGTCCCACCGGCGTCTACAAGAGCCTGCCGCAACGTTGCAGTCTGATCGCCCGGGATGCGGCAAACGGTGTGTTGCTTTGGAAGGTGCCCATGCGCCGGTGGCAGCCCGAGTTCGGCACGGGCACAGGAAACCGCTGGAATATCCATCACACGATCCCCCGGCGATTGGTTGTCGAGGGCGACCGAGTGTACGTTACGCTCGGTTTTCTCGACTCGCCCGTCTCGGTGCTCGATGCGGCCACCGGCGAGATTCTCACCGAGGCGCTCGAAGGCACCCAGGGCACCGACGAGATGATTCTCTCCGACGGCGTGCTGATCGTGAAGATCACCGACAAACGGTCGATTGGAGCCACCGAACGTTTCGACAAGACGGCCCTTCACGACACGCTGGCCGCGGTCGACGTGGCCACGGGCAAGCAGCTTTGGCGAAGAGAAAACACCCGGGTGGTGCCGATGGCCCTGTCGGCTCAGGCCGGGCGAGTCGTCTACCACGACATGGAGCAACTCGTCTGTCTCGACGCGAAGACCGGCAACGAGGTTTGGACCGCGCCGAACCCGATTGCGTCGACCGTCGGCGGCGGCAGCACGCTGGTCATCACCGACGGCGTGGTCCTCTTCCACGGCAACGGACAGCCGATGGGCAAGGACGGTAAGAAGGGCAAAGGCGGTCTCTATTTGACGGCCCTCTCGGCCGACGACGGCGAGTTCCTTTGGCAACGCGGCGGCCGGCGAGGCGTGGCGGCTGCATGCACATTGCCGACGGACCTTGCCGTGGCCCACGGGATTGTCTGGTACGGCACGTCGACCGAAGGGATCGATCTGCATACGGGCGAGGTTCGCAAGAGGATTGCGATCGGTCAAACGATCTCACCCGGCCATCACTATCGATGTTATCACGCCAGGGCGACCGAACGATATTTGATCTGGTCCAAGCGAGGTGCCGAGTTCATCGACCTCGAAGGCGACGATCACATGCGCAACGACTGGCTTCGTGCCCCATGTTTCGGCGGAACGCTGCCGGCCAACGGGCTGTTGTACGTGCCGCCGAGCCAGTGTTTCTGCTACCCGGGCGTGTTGGTCTCGGGTTATCAGGCGATGTCGGCGGACAGCAATGTGGATACCGGTAAGTGGAAAGCGGACGACGCCTCTCGACTGCAACGTGGCCCCGCATACGACGAGAAATCTTCTCCGCTTTCCGCTTCCGGCTCTCCGCTTTCTTCGGATTGGCCCATGTATCGGCAGAACCCCCAGCGAAGCGGCTCGACGAAGACGGTCGTGCCTGTCGACGTGGGCAGACAATGGGAGATCGAACTGGCTTGCCGCGGGTCGCAAGCGGTGATTGTCGGCGATCGGCTTTGGGTGGCCGAGAAAGACGCCCATCGCATTCGCTGCCTCGATGCGACCGACGGGAGCGACGTCTGGAGCTTCACCGCCGGCGGACGGATCGACTCGGCACCGACCGTGCATGACGGCCTGGTACTGTTTGGCTGTCGCGATGGCTCGGTCTATTGTCTCCGCGCGACCGACGGGGCGCTGGTCTGGCGATTCCTGGCCGCTTTGGATCCGCGGCGGATCGTTTCGTACGAGCAAGTGGAATCGGTTTGGCCCGTTCAGGGGAGCGTGCTCGTGCAGGACGGCGCGGTCTACTTCGCCGCCGGGCGATCGTCCTTTCTCGACGGCGGGATCTTCGTCTACGGGGTGGATGTGAAGACCGGCAAGATGCTTCATCGTCACCATCTAGAAGGTCCCTGGCCCGACGCCGTCAACGAAGCCGGCGCCCCCTTTGCCATGGAAGGTGCGAAGCCCGATCTGTTGGTGAGCGACGGGAAGGACCTTTACATGCAGCGGATCAAGTTCGACGCCGAGTTGAACCGTCTGAAGACGATCCAGGAAAGTTCGTTGGGCGAACTCGACATGGGCGCCAACCATCTGGTCGCCACCGGCGGATTCCTCGACGATACGGGCTTTGATCGCCTCTATTGGATGTACAGTAATCGCTGGCCCGGTTTCTATTTCTCGCAAAACGCGCCCAAGTCGGGACAGATCGTCGTCTTCGACGAGGACACGACCTTCGCGGTGAAATACTTCTATCGGCGGATCACGTGGAGCCCGGCCTTCTTCCCCGCCACGCACGGGTATTTGCTCTACGCCGACGACAACGACAACCAGCCGATCCTCGAAGAGCGAGGGAAACCGGCCCGGGCTATCGACTGGCTGCCCAAGGAAGCGGCCACCGACAAGCATCGCCGCGGCGGACGGGGCGTGGAGAAGGGGAGCGGCTACATGCGGGCCGCGCCATCCAGATGGCAGACGTTGATCCCGCTGCGCATCCGGGCGATGGTGCTGGCCGGTGACCGTCTGTTCGCCGCCGGAACGCCCGACGTGCTCGATCCCGACGACCCGCTCTCGGCCTTCGAGGGACGCGCCGGCGCCAAGCTTCAGGTCTTTTCCACCGAGGACGGTTCGCTGCTGAAATCGCAGGCACTGCAGTCGCTGCCCGCATTCGACGGCATGTCCGCCGCCGCCGGACGGCTCTATCTGGCAACACAAGACGGAAGGATCATCTGTTTCGGCGCGGCAACCGAGTAGGGTGCGTCTGGACGCACCTCGATCAACAATAACACCCATTTGGTGCGTCACGACGCACCCTACCGCATTGCGACAACGCCTCCCTGCCCATCGACCAAATAAAACGCTCCCGCTCGCGGTACGTCGACCGTAACGTTACCGACTTCGGGGATCGTGATCTCGACGTCCCGGCGATCGGCCAGCGGCGAGTGGGCGTAGACGAGCCACTGGCGATTGCTCTCTTCGCCACGAACCAGGGCCAGGGCGAACACGGGAATCGAGGTCGTCGGCTTCCAGGGGCGTGGCGGATCGAGATTCGTATCCAAGAGAAACCATCGGGCCGTATCGGCGTACTTCGCCGGCACGTCGGTCTGGTAGGGATGGCGATGGGCCGGGTTGGGGACCAGCCGGCCGTGGCGCCAGAAGGCCGTCAGCGTCTCGTTGGCCCATACCCGATCGACCGCCTTGACCGTCTCCATCCAATAGGGTTTCACCGGCTCCAACTTCGTGGCATGTCCGCGGAACTCGCGCACCACACGAGGCCGCAGCAGCCACATACCGAACTGTACCCAGCCGGCGGCTCGCTCGGGCGGATACGTCTGGCCGGCGACGAGGTATTGCAGCGTCTTCGATTTCTTCACCAGCGATGCGTCGACCTGTTTTGTCTCTTGCGGGGAAAGACCTTCGCTGGAGCGTTCGACCAGTTCCTCGGCCGTCTCGGCACCAACGCCCTCCATCCAGCGACCGAGTTCGTTCCCGTCCCAGGTGGAAATCTCGAACCAGAAATCCGGGTTCACCCGCCATGCTTCCTGGAGCATGAAGACCCAGTTCATCGACTCGATCTGTGTGGAGAAGACCCAATGGTCGCGGTTCGGGCTCCAGTTGTTCGTGTAGTACGAAGGGCTGCCGCCTTGCCAGGTATGCCAGTTGGGCGAGGTCCACTGGTCGGTGATCAGCGAATAGACCTTCCAGCCGTCCCAACGGCCAAAGTGTGAAGGACCGAACGCTCCATAGCCGACGAACCGCACGTTCTTCTTCCAGGTCTTGCTCACCAGCGAGTCGCGCATGGCGTCGAACATGACCGGATACCGGGCCATCCAACCTTGGGCGACGACTTTGCGGCGAAATTCGTCGTCGCGACCCTCGCCGTATTGCTCGACGTACCGCCGAGACAGTGTTTCCAACGGTCCGTGCTTCGACCATCGCAGATCGGGCGGCTCGTTGTTCGAGACCAACAGCACCAGCGGCGGGTTGGGATACAACTCCTGTACACGGCGCATGGCCGGCGTGTCGATGTACCGCTTGGCCGGATCCTTCCACGGTTCGATGGGACCGAACGGGCTGAGCTTGGGCACACGCCGGCCGTCCGGCGCGATCACGCCCGCCCATCGCGACTCGGGCCCCTCGCGGTACTCCCGGCCCACGAGCATCGCGTCCCATTGTGTGCCGCGGATCGAGATCGGTAGTTCGAGCTGGGCGAAATACGTAAGCAGTCGCTCGTAATACTGCGAGAAACGTTCATCCGCGGGATCCCCACTGGGCCAACTCATCCACGGCAGAACGTGATGCCCTTGCTGGATTAGCCCGATCTGATGGTCCGGTTCGAAGGTGCCCCGCACCGTGCCCACATTCCAATGACTGGCCAGCGGCAGGGGGCGTCCCTGGGGACCGCCCGGAGGCAATAGCGCCTCGCGGCGAATTTCCACGGCCACACGCCGAGCCGCCGCTGTGGGTTGATCCGCCGCGCGCACAGTGCCCCACGCACACACCCAGAGCACGGTTGTTGCGGCGAAGCACATAACAGAGGTTTTCATGGTCTTCTCCGTGGTTGGCGGGAGTGAAAAAGGGGGACTGGCTCCGAGCATGAAACATAGTGAATCGTCGTGACAACCGTTGCCGCGAGGTGCCTGTCCCCCTTTTTCACGGCGCACTCCAATGGCCCGTCCGAAAAAGGGGACAGGCACCGTCGGCAGACGCCCCAACTGATTCAAAACCCGGTTCTCGACGGAGCCAGTCCCCATTTTCGGACTCCCGGCTTTACCGTGTGAGTATGTACAACGGCCCGCGGGCGACCTACAATGCGATTGTAACGCACCGGCCGCTTTGCGGGCAAGGAACCATCGCCTTTCACCCCGAGACACGTCCCATGGAAAAGGTATTGATCATCGTCGGCGACGCCAGTGAAACGGTCGACACCCTCTACCCCTACTACCGGTTGATCGAGGGCGGCTTCCAACCGGTGGTGGCCGCGCCCGAGGTTCATCGTTACCAGATGGTGATGCACGAGGTGAAACCCGGCTGGACGATCACCAAAGAGTGGGAGGGTTACACGATCCAGTCGGACGTTGCCTTCGCCGACGTCGACCCGGGCGAGTATCTGGGCATCTTCTTCTCCGGCGGCCGGGCACCGGAGTACATTCGCTACGACGAAGATCTGGTACGGATCACGCGTCATTTCTTCGAGGCCGGCAAGCCGATCGCCAGCGTTTGCCACGGCGTCGAAATTCCGGCGTTTGCCGGCTGTGTCAAGGGACGCCGCATGGCCACGGTGCCCAAGTGCAAGTTCGACCTGGAAGTTTGCGGCGGCACGTTCGTCGACGAAGCCTGTGTGATCGACGACAATCTGGTGAGCGGCCGAACGTACCACGACCACGGCCATTACATCGGCCCGTGGATCAAAATGTTGGAGCAAGCGCGCCAGACGGCGGGCAGCAACCCGGCGTAGTAGCGCACCCCAGGGATGGTCAAGGTGTCGTCAACTTCCGTACGTAGATGTTGGCGAAATCGATCGGGCCGTCGGGGACGATGCGGATCGGGCCTTTGGCCGGGAGACCGGTGAGCTGGCGGTCCTTGAACAACTCCCGGCCGTTGAGGCTCAGCGTGAGTCGATCGCCGCGGAGTTGGCCCTCGAAGCGGTTCCAGCCGCGTGACTTGGCCAACTCCTCGCCGAAATCGGCGCCGTCCGGATCGAGAGCAATCCCCCCTTCGTCTGATCCGCGTAGCAACACCCGGGCGACGCCCGAGCTATCCTTCCGACGGGCATCGAAGAGGAAGCCGAAGTCACCGAACGTTTCTTCGGTGGCAATCGATGTGTCGGTCGCCGTCGAGCGGCCGTCGCAGGCCAGCACCCAGTTGCTGGATCGCCAATGCCCGGCGTTGTCTTCCGCGGTGACCCAGCCGGACAGGTCGACGCCCGTGTAGAGGCAGCGGTAGCCGCGGTCGGCGATGGCGACGTGCTCCGGGTCGACCGGCGTGTCGGGCAGCGGCTTGATCCGTAGATCGCGGTAGTGGACGATCCCGCCTTCCGATTCGAGGCAAATGTAGCCCTTGCGCGGGATGCATTCCTTGCCGCGGGTGACGACCTTGCCGTTGACGGCCAGCGAGATTTCGCCGTCGTTGCAGACGATTCGGTAGTGATTCCACTCGGGGCTGGGGTTGGAGCGGTTTTCGGTCGGAAAGGCCCGGCTGCCGCCGTGGCCGTTGATCGGCGTCATCTTCGCGCCGTGGATGGGGAAGATGTCGCCGTGGGTCGTGTGTCCCCGGGAGTTGCCGTAGGCGTTTTCCAGGACCTGCACCTCGATACCGCGATGGAACGGCTGGCCGCGCGCGGTGATATCGTCGGCCCAGACGAAGACGCCGGCGTTGCCTCGGGGCTTCATGTGCCGCCACGACAGTTCGAGGATGAAGTTCTGATACATCCGCTCGGTGCGGATCTCGCCGGTCGGCTTGCCCGAGCAGACGATCATGCCGTCGGCGACCTTCCACGTCGAGGGTGCCGTGTTCACGGGCACCCAACCGGAGAAGTCCTTGCCGTTGAACAACGGTACGAATCCCTCTTCACCGGACGGTTCGGCCTCGGCACCCCACGCCACGCTTGACAAGGCCGGCAGTAGGATCAGGGCCCAGCAGGTTCGCACGATCCCCCGCGCAATCGACGTCTTCATGTCGGTTCTCCTCTCTCTTGAAGGTGTAACAGGCGGCCCGTATAGCATAGCATAGGGCTCTCCGGCTGACCATGAAACTCGACTCGCAAGCCTTTCCAATCAGCTACCATCATCGAAGGGGCCCGGGGCCAGAACTCCCGTGCAATCATCTACACGGTCGTGCCGGACGCCGGGCCCCAAGCCTCAAACCCTCCCTCAATTCAAACGAGGGCGTTGGAAGGACGTGTGCTGCCGTACATGCCCGATACCAAGAGGTCGAGGTCCGCCTGATCGATCAGACCGCTGGAGTCCAGGTCGAACATCGGATCGTACTCGGCCGAGCCCGAATGCGGCAACCAAAGGGCCAGATCGAAGTGATCGACTCGGTGGTCCCCATTGAAATCGGCGAAGATCAGATCGACGCCCGCCGAGCCCATCTCGACGTCGGACCAGTCGACAGGCGTCCCGGAACCGGTCAGCGCGAAGTTGCCGGGCTGAATCGTCGAGGTCCCTTCGCTTGCGTCCACGGAGAACTGCACGCTGGCCGTGGCGAAGGATGCCGGATCGCCCGTACGTTCGAACTGCCAAGACACAAACGGAGCCGCGTCGCCGGCACCTACCATCTCAGCCGCCGCCAGGGCACCGGCCTCGTCGACAATTCCTTCCGCGGCATTCACCTCGCCCTGCCGAAACAGATCAAAGGCCTCGCCGTAGACAACCTCCCCGGTCGGCACAACGGTCTGGGCATCGTAGATCAGATCGATCGCTCCACCGACGACACCGGAAGGATCTTCGCGAAGATCTTCAACCAAGGCGCTGACCCAGAAGGTGGACCCGGCCAAAGCTCCTTCGGTATTCGCGCCGAACGGCGTCGCGGAAACCTGCAACTGAACCGACAGTTGGGAACGAGTGACGTCGACGGTCACGATGGCCACGCCGCTCTCGGCCTGACCGTCGCTATTCACGTAGCTGAAACTGTCCTCGCCGGCGAACCCGACCTGGGGCGTATACGCAAACGAACCGTCCTCGCCGAGCGTCACCGTTCCGTGACTCGGACCGTCGATCAGGCTGACCGTCAGAGTATCGCCATCGGCATCGGCATCGTTGGCCAGCACACCGCTCGTAACGTCGACCGTCAGCACCGCGTCTCCTGTCATCGAGTACGAGTCGTCGACCGCCTGAGGCGCGTTATTCACCGCTTCGACCGTAATCGCGACCGTCGCTACGGCACTCTCCGCCTGGCCGTCGTCGGCAACATAGGAAAAACTGTCCTCGCCGTGGAAGTCGGCCTTGGGGGTGTACTCGAACGCACCGTCTTCGCTCAGCGTCACCGTTCCATGACTCGGACCGTCGACCAGCGTAACGGCCAACGGATCGCCGTCGATATCGGAATCGTTTGCCAGCACCCCGCCGACGGAATCGACGGTCAGCGCACCGTCTTCGGCCACCGAGTAGCCGTCCTCGACTGATGCCGGGGCATCATTGACCGCCTCGACGGTAATCGCGACCGTCGCTACGGCGCTCTCCGTCTGGCCGTCGCTGGCAACATAGGAAAAACTGTCCTCGCCGTGGAAGTCGGCTTCGGGGGTGTACTCGAACGAACCGTCTTCGCCAAGCGTCAGTGTGCCGTGCCCCGGTGCATTGACGAGAACGGCGGCAAGCGGATCGCCGTCGAGATCGTTGTCATTGCCGAGCACGCCGTCGGTCGAACCGACGACCAGAGGTTGGTCCTCGCCCAGCGAGTAAGCATCGTCGGCAGCTTGCGGCCCGAGATTACTGATCGCCAGGACCTCGATCGTCACCGTGGCCGGACCGGCCTCGTGCGTGCCGTCGCTTACCACGTAGGTGAACGTGTCAGTACCGCCGAAGCCCGCATCGGGACGGTAGGTAAATAGGCCGTTGGCGGCCAGACTGAGCCGTCCGTGGGAGGCATCCGTCTGCAGCGAGACAACGAGTTCGTCGCCGCCGCCGGTCGTATCGTTGGCAAGGACGCCGGCCCCAAGCTGCTGACTGGCCGTCATGGAAAATATGTCGTCCGTCACGGTTGGAGCCGAGCCCGTCGGTTCGGCGCTAGAGTCCAACTCGGCCAGGAAGTCGACGGCGGCCGTATCGGCACCCTGAGCCGAATCCGCCGTTGCGACCATCGCGGTCGGTTCGGCAAAATCGGCCAAGTCCGCGTTGGGCGGCGCGGAAGGCGACACCGAGAGCAGCTTCCGATTCTCCAGCGACTCGAGACTCAGGAAACGTGACCGCCGATTCGACGGCAATCGGTCACGTCGCTGCCCGCCTTCGGTCCACGCACCAGACATAAAACCAAGCGCACGCTTTTTCACACTTTGAAACATCGACATCGCATTTTCCTCCATGTTATCGAACAGGGCAAACCAAGGCTCTTGCCCCCACATTCCGTTCTACGTCCTCTCTACGGGCCGTCAACCATCGAGGATCGTCGAGGCCGTTTCTTGTTTGGGAAATGCTATCACTGGCAAAGAAGACCGAAACTCAAGGGGCGTCGGCATGATGGACGAGCGGCGGACCCGAAGACTGCAGCCCATCGTGACGCGCTTGCCGACTCCGATCGTCTTGCCGTTTTTCTGGATGATTCCAAATGGCCGATCGGCGCAAATCGTTTAGACTCAGACGCATAGCGACGGTGCGGAAGCCTCCGCTGCGCTGACGGCACTCGCGACCAAGGGCGGCGGAGATTTTTTCCGAGAATTTTCCCGTGTTTGGGAAATATCGCTATTGCGTCGAAGAGTAAGCCTCTTACGGCTGCTGAGAAACGTCTGCCGGCGTGTCGACGGACACATGCGATCGAAGCGCTCGCTGGATCTTTTCGATCCTGCGCCAGGTTCCGTCGGCCTGCCACTGGCGATGATAACCGTACACGGTTCGCCAGTGGGGAAAATCGTGCGGCAGAAGACGCCAGGAGCAACCACTTCGCCGCCGGTATCGGACCGCATTGACGACGGCGCGAATCGAAACCTGCCTGGCCACGCCGACCGGTCGACTGGGAGGAATCCACTTACGGACAACTTCCCATTGGACGTCGGTGAGGTCACTTGGGTATTTCGACACGAGGGGCTCCGTGAAAGAAATCAGCAAGCCGGCAGGGGCCTACCTGCAACTACGAAACGGCCGGAAAGACGGTTCGCAATGGATCGCCAAATTCCCGTCGGGTTCCCCCCACGCAGTGCATGCCGGCCTCCTGCCGACCCCTCTATTTCAGCCCCAACTCCCGTTTGACGAACCAGTCGCGCAGCCGGTCGGGTATGTGATTGAGGAAGAAGAGGGCGATGGCGGTTTGCACGCCGACCGGATAGCGGGTCTTCGGGCGCCGGGCGGAGAGCGCATGCCGGACGGCGCGGGTGACGCGCTCGACGGGCATGGCGGCGCGGGCGTACCGTCCGATCGCTTGGCGCATCGCCTGGATGTCTTCTCCATAGAGCGTGTGGGTTTCCTCCGGCACGCGTTTGGAGAGGTCGTCGGCGTCGGCGGTGGCCTTGTTCCAGATCGGTGTGTCGACGCTGGCCGGCTGGATGATCGAGACGTGAATTCCCCATTGCCGCAACTCGATACGAAGCGAATCGGTCATCGCTTCCAGGGCGTGTTTCGACATGGCGTAGGGGCCCATGTAGGGCGGCGCCACGCGGCCGTTGACCGATCCGACGTTGACGATCCGTCCGGCGGCGACGCGCAGCAACGGCAGCACGGCCTGGGTGACCGCCAGTTGACCCACGACGTTCACCTCGAACTGACGGCGGAGGTCGTCGACGGGCAGAAACTCCAACGGCCCGGAAACGGCGATGCCCGCATTGTTGACCAGTCCCGCGAGTCCTGCTCCGGCGGCATGTTGGGCGGCGATTTCCGCGGCGGCGCGGATCGACTCGGCATCGGTCACGTCGAGCACGACCGGCACGAGCGCCGCGGAGGCTTGCCGTTGGAGTCGTTCGGCGGCTTCGGCGGTGCGCACTCCGGCCAACACGTGCCACCCGCGGCGATCCAGGTCCAGGGCGCAGGCGGCCCCGATGCCCGTCGATGCACCAGTGACCAGCACGCGTGGCGCCGATACGCTGTCGTCGTTATGTTGGCCGGACGGCTGCGGCGATTCGTCGAGGGAATTCACGAGAGAAACCTTCCGCTGCGGGTGGAGGCGGAGCCAAAGAATGCGGGAAAAACGGTGGCCAGGCGCACTATTGGTCCCAGGGACTGGTGGGCTTGGGTGGTTGGGGGGGATGCCGTTGGGCTCGCAGTGCCGCGTCGTCTTCCGCCACGCGTCGTGGCTTGGAGATGCGAACTTGCCGCAATTCTTCGGCCACGCTGGGCACGTTTACCGCGAACATGACCAAGGCCGCAATGGAGACGATCACCGTCAATGCGATGAAGTCCGGGGGCGGCACCGAACGGTCGGCCACGTGAGTAATCGACCAGAACGGGTTGCTCGCCTGTAGGAGAGTATAGTCCGTGTTTCGCAACCTGGGCGACATCAGATGCAGGACCAGGGGACCGAGGGTTCCGACCATCACCAGCACGACGTGGACCAACACGGCGAGCAAAATACCCACGGAATAAAACTTCCGTAGCAGCCGAATCAAGACCAGTCCAGCCCCCAAATACGCGATGATGTAAGCCGGCATCAGGACCGTCACGCAATGCAACTGATCGACCCGCCCTTGAGACCAACGCCCGTCGCTCACCGGGCCGAACGAGTAACGAACGGCCACGGCCAGTTCGAGCAAGACACACATACTCAGCAGGCCGGCGGTAGCAAACAGGAAGCCGGTGGCCGGCCCGGGATTGAACCAGGTGAAAAGCGACCGGCTCAACAAGCTCCGCGGCAGGCTCCGTTTGACCCGTGGCGACAGTTCGGGCTGTTCGCCGGTCATCATCGCCCCCATGACGGCCCAATGAATCGAAGCGCCGATAACGAACATCATCAGGACCCAAATATTGCCGTGCTCCGGCCCGATCCAGAACCACGCCATCCAGCCGGTCCAAAGCACGAACTGCGCCAGCATGATCACCCGCAACCGGGTCGAGCGGTTGTCGCTGGAAAAGCTCAATTGGGCCGCGGCCGCGTAGTAGAGCAGCAGGAAGTAGCTGCCGTAGGCGGTCAGTACGGCGCCGTTGACCTGCCAGAATTCTTCATCGGCGAAGGGGATTCGGCCGAAGGTCGTGAGTTCCACGGCCAGCGCGCATCCGGCCCAAAACACGCCGATCAGTTGGGTCACGACGATGACCATCAGAACGGCCCGCCACTGTCCGGCTTCCCGAACCGTGGCCACCAGAAGCCCGGCCATCGAGAGTCCCAGCGACGCCGCGACGACCAGGCAGAGCATGTAGAGGATCGTGGGCGCCGAAATACCGCCGAGCATGTAGGTGAAGGCCAGGCAGGGAGAAATGGCCGACAGATAAATCACCATCTGCAGCACGGCGCTGCCCAGTTTGCCGCGAATGATCTGGCGGGGATTCAACGCGGTAATCGAAAGCAGATCGAACGTGCGGTCCTCTCTCTCGCCGGCCAGCGAACGGAACGCGCCGAAGGGAACGATCACCAGCAAGGGAAAGGAGAGGATCATGAAGTAACCGAGAAACATCTCCGGGCCGGACGCCGCGTAATGGACGTCGGGGCCGATCATCGCGGTCCCCAGGATCGACCATCCCCATCCAAAGATCAACAGCAGAGCGAAGGTGATCAGAAACTGTCGGCTTTTCAGTGCCTGCCGCGTTTCCTTCACCAGCAGCGGATTGAGCCGATCGCTGAAGCGGTCGACGAACCGGTCGACGCCGGCCCACCAGTCGCTCCGCGGCGATCGGCCCGGCTCGGCGATTGCCGCCGGTGTCAGCGAGTCGGCGTTTGAGCTCATTGCAGCAGGCCCTCGGTCACTTGCATGAAAACGTCTTCCAGCGACTGCCGCCGGCTGCCGAAGGCGACGACGCGAAATCCGGCCTCGATCATCTCCTTCAGAAGGTCGGCCTCGCTTGCCAGATCCCCCCCGTGAATGAAATTGGCCAACTGGCCGTCCGTGCGAAGCTGCTCGATGCCGTCGCGCCCGGTGAGCCACTGGCCCAGAGACTCGGCGCCGTCGATGACGCGAACCTGTACCGCGTTGGCCACTTGTTCCGAAGAGCGTCGTTGGATCTCGTCGACCGAACCGACGGCCAGGAGCCGGCCCTGTTCGATGATGCCGACGATATCGCACATTTCGGCCAACTCGGTAAGAATGTGCGAGCTGACGAGGATCGCTTTTCCCTCGCCGGCCAGGGTGCGAATCATCTCCCGCAACTCGATGCGCGCCCGGGGATCGAGCCCGGCGGCCGGTTCGTCGAGGATCATGACCGGCGGATCGTGAATCAGCGCCCGTCCCAGGCAGAGCCGCTGTTTCATTCCCTTGGACAGCCCGTCGATCGGTTTGTCGGCCAGCACGTCCAAGCCGGTAAACGCCATCACGCGATGCACCGCGTCGGTTCGCCGAGCTCCGCGGAGTTGGTAGCTGCGGGCGTAGAAATCGAGATACTCGCGGACTTCGATATTGGGGTAAACGCTGAAGTAGTCGGGCATGAATCCGAGGCGCAACCGCACGCGGTCGGGATCGTCAACGACCGAGAAGCCGTCGACAAACGCGTCGCCGGCGGTGGGTAAGTCCAAGGTGGCCAGGATCCTCATGCTGGTCGTCTTACCCGCCCCGTTGGGGCCGATGTAACCGAACACCTGTCCCCGGTAGACCTCAAACGAAACGTCGTCGACGGCGCGGGTGGCGCCGAAGTGCCGGTGCAAGCGGCAAAGTTGGATCATCGGACGACGTTCTTGCATCGGCTCGCTACCACCTTCCGCGTATGACGTGAAAACTCTCTTCCTCGGTTGCCCCTCTTGTGCCGAGCACGACTTCCGGCGAGTGCGTGACGACGGCGATGTAACTCCCCGGCTCCAGCAGTTGGTCGTAACTCATGTTGACCGCCGTGATCCCCGATTCCAACCGACCGGTGTGCTGCGCGGGGGCGATCCCTTGGTCGTACCACCTGCGTCCCCGATAGCCTCGCCTCGGCCCGAATGGGTCGCCCGGCGAGTTTGCCTGGGAGTCAGGCAGCGTGGGGCGGTGCTCGTCGATCGATGCGCGCAGACGACGTGCCACGGTCGCCGGATCGACTTGTTTCAACGTCACCGTATCGCCGTCGTCCAGTGCGGTGCCGCCATGGTAGTCGCCCTCGGGCGTGCGTACCAGAAGCATTTCGACGGGCGCACCCAGGCGGTTGACCACTTTCAGTGTCCCGGGCGAGTCGCCCGCCGCAACGAATTCCAGGCGCGCGTCGGTGGGCCGGCTGCGAATCGTCATGTATTGGGTTGCCGTGCGCGCCTCGATCCACCCGTTGCGAAGCTGCTGCTCGTCTTCCCAAAATGCCTCGCGCGCCCGGCCCCTTGAGTCGGCGCTTTCCCAGGGATCGAACTCCATGGGCAAGACGGCCACGTCATCCGGAAACACCAGGCCGCCCCGCGGCGCCATGCCCGCGTAGTACGACAACCGGCTCCAGCAGGTTGCCGTGCCGTGGCGCTGATCGATTTCCGTATAGCTCCGCACCCGCACGCGCGTCCCCAATCCGTCGGCCAATACGGCATACAGCAATAGCGACAGAGTAATCGCCCCCGCGATACAGGGGACGGTAACAACCAGTAGATTGAGCCGTTTGCGGCGTCGCAGGAGATAGAAATTCAGCGGACCGATCACCAACACGAAGAGCGTAATGACGATGCGAAATCCGTTGACCGGTGGCAGGCCCACGCCGGGGATCAGGAATTTCCAGAAATCGGGGTTGGCGTCCTGCGTCGACAGCCCGTGACGCTGGCGCCACGACCAGCGATCGGGGCCTACCTCGCCCAGGAGCCAGCGCCATTGCTCCTTGTCCTCGGCAAACGGATCCTCCGGTGCCAGTGCCACGACCTGTCCCCTTTGCAGGTCGCGCGTGGCAAACATTGCCTGCTCGGGGCGAACCGAGTTGTCCTGCACGTAGAAGATGGCCGCCTCTTCCGGGGTTTCAAAGGTCGGTGCCTCGGGGTCGTCCATGGCCTGAGGTCCGTCCGGAGTGACGAACGGATCGGCCGGTACCTCCCCCATCCCCCAATCGTCCGCCGTTTCTTCCGGCCACTGCCCAAAGCCGTGGCCGCCGAAACGCACCATCCTTTCCAGCGCTTGCGTGTAATCGGCCTTGCCGGGCCGATGCCAGTCGCCCGACGTGGCGCGGTCGGTGGTGGAAGCGTCTTCGGGGGTCGCTTCGCCGGTAACCACGGATCCCGGCGGCATGTCGAGCAGCTTTTCCAATTCCGGCAGACGCCGCCATTCGTCCCCCAGGCCGTAGACCCAGAGGTTCCCGCCGGCGGCCGTCCACGCACGAATCGCCCGAAACGCCGCGCTGCGCTGACGGGCGAGCGTGACCAATTGATCGATCGACAGGCAAACGACGTCGGCACTAGTGTAAGCGATCCACTGGGCGGGAAGCCTTCCGAGTGGCTGCGTCGAGATGGTCGGCAATTGCGGGCGGACCGGCGTGCGCGGCGGCGAAGGTCCTACCGTCGGCGGACCCGGCACGGGGGCCATGCCCATACCCGGCGGCATCGCGGGTGCCATGCCCGGCGGCATGCCGAGCCCCATACTGGAATCCCGATACGAGACATCGTCGGGGAGTACGGCGGCCAGGCTTCCCGAATCGGGCGCCGTGTCGCCGACGAAAATGATGCTGGGCAGCGTTTCGTCCAAAACGTCGGGCCGGTTGTTCAGCGGCGTCCACGATTGCGACAAAGGTCGCAGGACGGTCCCGTCTTCCAGGACATTCACGGCCAGTTCCTGCCAGGCGACCAGTTGCGGCACCGGCACGGTCACGTGAACCCCTTTGGAGCCGGCCGGTATCTCGATGTCGCGAACCACGCGAACGCCGTCGTTTCGGCCACGCCAGTCGCGTCCGCAGAGCAGTTCGATCGTCAGCGTGCGGTCGGCCGTCACCGGGGCGGTGGGCGTGAAATCAAGATGCACGGGCCGATAGCCGGGCCCGTCGACCCACCGCGTGTCGGCGTCCATCCTCAGCCCGACTCCCTTGCCGGGCCGCGACATCACGACCCCCGACTCGGCCCGGGCCTCAAGGCAGCAGGCACTCCAGACGACAAGCAACACGACGGCCCGCAACAGGGCCGACAGCCGGCCGTGACCTTGGAAAGGAGCGGTTGCAATGCCGGTAGGTCGAGGGGTCATGGTACCGCCGTGTCGGGAGGTTGCCAGTTGGAGTCCTGAGCCGGGTCCAACTCGTCGATCCCAACTTCGGCCATCTCCACCGGCGCCGGCGTAAGCACGATCGGATCGAATTGGGCGACGCCGACGTCGCGGGCAAAAACGCCGATCACGGCAAAAAGCAACACATGAACTGCCATCACCACCACCAAGGAACCCACGGCGATTGATACTCCCCACGCCCAGGGACTTCCCCGTACGGCGACCCCGACGAACGTAGAAACGGCCGCCACGACCGCTGTCACCAAGAGGAGCCACCGAATGGAGAACTGGGGAATAATCATGGCGCGATTATCCCACACTCCCTCGAGGCTTGCAAGACAACGGCTAAGGGTGGACCACCCGGAGTGGGGGGTGCCGGCGGGCCACCCAAGAGCCGACCGCGTGGCCCGGACGGTTTTCACGGCCTCGAAGGACTGGATTCGTTCGTCATTGATAACTGGTGCCGTGTTAGTCCGAAGCTCCGCTCGCCGGATCGCCGGCTACTTCGGGTGCTCCGGCGGCATCGGTCCCGATCGGTGCCAGATCGTCGGGGACCGATTCCTCGTCGTCGAGAAAGACTTCGTCCATCTCGGTGGCATCCACCTCGTGGCGCAGCAGCATGTAGATGGCCGTGGCGGCGGTCCAGAAGTAGGAATAGAGGAATCCGACGGCGAGGAGCTTGACACCGCCGACCCAGAATCCGATGAGTCCCGCACCGAATTGGCCGCCTGCGTTCAGGGCCGGTTCGGGCGTTCCTCCCCAGCCCGCGGCGCCGTAGGTGAGGACGATGACGGCGGCGGCGAAATTCGACACCAGCAGCCAGCCCAGGCAGCCGAACGCGACGGCCACCAGGACGTAGAACAGGTATTGCAGCGGTCGCTGGAAGAGGTAGTGATAGGACCGGCTCACGGCATCGAAGCTATCGGTGTCTTCGGTGCCGATGGTGGCCCACATCAGGGGCCATCCGAAAACCAACCCGAGCAGCAGGATCGCCCCGAAGAAGCCGCAGATCAGTGCAAACGGCCAGAAGACCGCGGCGATCACCACGCCAATGTCCAAGGGAAGGAGCATGAGCAGGCGTAGCAGACAGGGGAAGATTGCCAGCAGAAGCAATCCGATCAAGGGGACCATCGGCGCGGTGAAATAGGCCCGCCACTTCTTCCTCGCATGGCCGATCGTGGCGGTCCAGCCGATCCATTCATTGCGAGCCAGGAAGACCGCGGCCGGGCGAGTCATCGTCGCGGCGAAAAACGCCCAGACCGCCACCGCCCATAATCCGCACAGCAGGAAATAAGCCAAACCGGTTCGCGAAATGTCCGGATGGATGAGTTGGCCAATGGCGTACCAGGGCTTCAAGATGGTCGATACCGTCGACGGTCGGTCATCGGTTGGGGACGAAATCCCGGGAAGACTCGGATAGTCGGCAACGGGCTCCGTCGCGCTGGTCCAGGGGCAAACCCGAACCCACTGGCCGTCGTCCGTCTTATGCCCGTAGTGGACGGGAATCGGCCCTTTGATCCGATCCTGAAGGCGCTCGTCGTCCGTTCCCGAGAACATCCAGCCGAGAACGAACCACCCGCTGTACGTGAGCATGACGGCCACGGCCCCCAGGAACACGTTGCGCGCGGCCCGGGCCAGAGAAAACGTGCGGAAGAGAATCAGCCAGGGACACAACTCCAGCCAGCGCACGGGCCGCCGGATTCCGCTTTCTTGCGATTCCATTGCACCTCTCCATCAAAACGGCCAAACCATCAAAAGTCCCCGGCATTATACGGTTTGTGGCACCTTACGCAAGGGTTCCACCTCAACCCTCGACCTCCGGCGGTTCTTCCTCCGGTTCGTACGGCAAACCATAGCCCTCGTCGAGCCAGCGCCCCAAGTCGATATCGCGGCATCGAGAACTGCAAAACGGCATCGCCGGCGAGTTCTGGGGATCGAATTTCTTGTCGCACACGGGACATCGAACCGATGACATCGCGTTTCCTCTCCTTACTCCGCCTCCACCAACCAAATATTCCGATACTGCACCTGATTGCCGTGCCGCTGAAGATGGATTCCCCGAGGCTCGGCCTGCTTACCCCGGGTGTTGAAGTTCTCGTGGATCACCACGCCGTTATGACGCACGGTCACGCGGACCTTGTCTGTCGGACGGCCTTGGTCGTCGCGCGGCGGTCGGCTGAACTCGACGTCGTACGTCTGCCAGACCAGCGGCGGCAGGCACATGTTGACGTCCGGCTCGCGGCGGCCGTAAAGCCCGCCACATTCGTTGTTGCGCCCCGCCAGACCAAACGAATCGAGCACCTGAATCTCGGGGATGCCGCCGATATAGACGCCGCTGTTGCTGCGCCCCTGTCCGCGAGCGGTCGGTTTCCAGGAGAGTCGAAACTCGATGTGAAGCTGGGCCATCGGGTATTTCGATTTCAGCGAGCAACCGGCCGGGAGCGTTTTCATCTCGCTGAGCGTTGCGTCGGGAAAATGCTCGGTCGACGTGCCGTCGAAGAGCACCACGGCCCCGCCCGGCGGTTTGGCGCCCAGTGTCGGGCTGGTGCGCTCGGTTCGGCGCAACTCGACCAGCAGTTTATCGTTATCGGCGATGCGGATCGTGCCGTCGACGATCTCCCCGCTGAGTTTGTCTTTGCCGGTGAGCAGGACGTCGTCGTTGTCGCGACGTCCGTCAAAGCTGAGCTGCCGGTCGCCCCGTTTCCATCCGTCACCCGGCAGACCGCCCTCGAACACGACGGCGCGAAACGTACCGCCGCCCAAGGCGACGACCTGTGCGCCGACGCGTGTTTTCTTACCGCCGGGCCAGATGCCTTGCCCCACGTATTCCCCCTGGGCCACGAAATCGGGATCCTCGGCCGCTTCTTCCGGTTCGATGATCTCCTGCGCCGCAACCACGGAAACGGTCAACGCGATGCAAAACGCTAGGGCAACAGACAGGGGCGTGCGAAACATGGCGGGTCCTCGGGGTCGGGAGAGTTGGGCGGGCAACGGTGCTTCTTGTCCCCGCGTCGGGGATCATCGCACAACCCGAGTGTACCCAGTCCCCCCCGCATTGCCAACTGAGAATCGCTCCGTCATCGCAAGTAACGCCTTTTCTTCCGCGAGAATGCCGAAATAATAGAATGAGCCGTGAGCCGTTCCGCCGAAACCCCAGGGAGGGGGTTATCGCCACTCACACGAGGAGATGCTGTGAACTCGTTTCAGCGACGTCAATTCGACGAGCACCTCGAGGGCGTGCTTCGGCGGATGCCGCCTTTGGTCCATGAATTACTCGATCGCGTGCCGTTGCACGTCGAAGACTATCCGTCGGACGACGTGCTGGCCGAAACAGGCGTGCGCTATCGCGAAGATCTGTGTGGACTGTATACCGGGGTGCCGTTGACCGAGCGGAGCGTGTCTCACTCGGGCCAGATTCCCGACGTCGTGACCATCTACCGTGAAGGGATTCTGGCGATCTCCGAGGACGACCGTGGCAAGGTCTCCCGCGGCAGCCTGCGCCGGCAGATTCGCATCACCTTGCTCCACGAACTGGCCCATCACCACGGGCTGGACGAAGACGAGTTGGCGGCGTTGGGTTACGGATGAGTTGAACGATCGAGGACCGGGCGATGGATAAGCAGCAGGACGGGAAGAAGGCGGCGCCGGACGTCGGACGTTTGAGCAACTCGTGGCCCGCTGCGTCGGTGCCGCGGCCGATTGTGATCGTCGGAGCCGGCGGGATCGTCAACGACGGCCATCTGCCGGCCTATCGCAAGGTGGGGCTGCCGGTCGCGGGAATTTACGACGTCGACGGCCAGCGCGCCCGGGAGACGGCTCAGCGGTTCGAAGTGCCCTGCGTGTTCGATTCGCTGGCCGCCGCACTGGCCACGCCCGAGGCCGTGTTCGACGTTGCCGTGCCGCCGCAATACGTGACCGACGTGTTGGATCCGATGCCCCGTGGGTCGACCGTGCTGATCCAGAAGCCGATGGGCAGCGATCTGGCCGATGCACGGCGGATTCGACAGCTTTGCCGCGACCGCGAATTGACCGCGGCGGTCAATTTCCAGTTGCGTTTTTCGCCGATGATGCTGGCCATTCGCGATGCGCTGCGGCGCGACCTCTTGGGCGACGTGTTGAATCTGGAAGTCCACATCAGTTTGTGGACGCCCTGGGAGTTGTTTCCTTTTCTGAAGCAGTCATCCCGGGTGGAGATCCAGGTTCACTCGATTCACTATCTCGATTGGATCCGGGCCGTGCTGGGCGAACCGATTGGGGTGTACGCTCGGACCGTGCCGCATCCCGACCACCCGGACCTGACCAGTACGCGAACCACCGCGATTCTCAACTACGGCGACTCGATCCGGTGTTGTCTTTCGATCAACCACAACTACCAGTTCGGCCCGAAGCATCAGGCGGCCGTGATTCGCGTCGAGGGCAGCCGGGGAGCGGCCGTGGCCACGCTGGGGGTGATGCTCGATTATCCGCGCGGCGAGCCCGACCGGCTGGAGATCGTTACCGAGGGGAGCGATTGGACGGACGTGCCGTTGGAGGGCGATTGGTTTCCCGACGCGTTTGCCGGCCCGATGTCGAACCTCCAGCGATTTGCCGCCGGCGAAGATACCGTGCTGCTGACCGGCGTTGAAGACGCCTACCGCACCATGGCCCTGGTCGAGGCCTGCTACCAGTCCGACGCCACCGGCGGCACGCCGATTCCGGAGTAATCAGGTCAATTCTCCTGAATCGCGCAGTTCGGCAGTGCCGTGCGGAGGCGCTCCATTCCCGCTTCGGTGATGCCCGTCTGGGAAAGGTGAAGTTGCTCCAGCGAGGTCAGCGTCGAGAGGGTGTCGACGGCGGCGTCGGTGATCGCGGTTTCGTTGAGGTTGAGAATCGCGAGGTTCGTCATCTTTGCCAGATGGACCATTTCGGCGTCGGTGATCCGCGATTGGGCCACGTTGAGCGAAACCAGCTTCTCCGGATGTGGAAGCAAGGCCAACGCCGAGCCCTTGGCGCCGACGTCGCCCAGGGTGAGCTTCCGCAGGTTGTCGTACCGGGCCAACACGGCCAGTCCGGTGTCGGTCGCCAGAGGGCATTTGTAAAGGGCCAGATCGGCCAGCGGCAGGTTTCCGAGCTTGGCAATCGCCTCGTCGGTCACGAAACAGTCTTCCAGTGCCAGTCCGGTTAGGTTCTTCATTTCGGCGACCAGTGCCAGCGAGTCGTCTTCGACCGCCGAGCCGCCGAGTTTCAGCACCCGCAACGACTTCTTCGCCGCCAGTAGCCCGATTCCCTTGCCGGTCACGCCGCGGCAGTTGCGCACGTCGAGTTCGGTCAGCCGCGGCAAGGCCAAAAGCGTCTCGACGCCGGCGTTGGTGACGTTTCCGCCGATCAGCCGAACGGCGCGTAAGTCGGGCAGCGCGACGAGCGATTGCATGGCGGCGTCGGAAACTCGGGGCGCGGCACGGAGGTCGATCACCCGCAACGATGTGAGCCCGGTGAGCTGCGCGATTCCCTGGTCGCCGATTTGCGTGTTACGCATGGCCAGGGAGGTGAGGCCGGTCAGTTCGGCGATTCGTGGGGCCAGGGCGTCGGTAATGTCGGGACCTTCGAGCGTCAGCGCCGTAAGCTGCTCGAAGACGAGAATGGTGCGCATCTGCTCATCATTGGCCCAACTCCGCCCGGCCGCCATGTCGATGGCCGTGATATTGCCGTCGGCGTCTTTGGTGATCTTGGCCTTGAGTTCGGTCGCCAGCGCACGGGCCGCGGCGAGTTGCGAGGCCGAGTATTTTGGCGACGGAGCGACCCGTTCGCGTTCTTTCTCAGGCTCACCCTTAGGGGAAGACTCCGGCGTCTCGACCTGCTCTTCCGTCTCTCGCTCGGAAAGGCCGAGCAGACTGGTCAACTCGGGCTGGATCTTCACGTACATCAGCACGGCGATTCCCAGCAAGACGGCGGCGCCGAAGAGCACGAAACCCTTGCCCCAGATGGGCAGCCCCCGGCCCTTGACCGCTTTGGAGTCGAAGAGCACGACGATCATGGCGATGGTACCCAGCGGAACGGCCAGCATCGTGGCGGCCTGGCCGATGCGGATCGCCTTGACCGTGAGATTGATTCCAGAGGTGGCTTCGATATGGATGATGTATAGGGCGGTCGACATACCCAGCAGCAGAACCAGCGTCGCGCAGATCTTGGTCGACAGCGATTCGAGCTTACCGCCGAGCCCCAGCCCGTCGTTGAGCAACACGCCGCCGATGAGCGAGTTGGTGATGAAACTGGAAAAAGCGGCCGAGAAGAACCCAATGCTGAAGATCAGCCGGGCGTAGTCGCCAAAGGCCTTCTCAAGTTGACTGATCATCACCGGGAAGTTGATCGTTCCACTCACGCCGCGGCCGTGCAACACGGCGGCGGCGGTCATCATGATCATCGCGCCGATCAGCGTGAGCACGAGCGAGGCCAACAGGGTATCGATCAGGCCGTTGCCCAGGTCTTTTTCCGTCCAGCCCTTGGCTTTGACCAGATAGGGTTGCAGAAACGCGGCGACAATCACAAACGTCGTGGCGACCAAACCGCCGAGCACGACCCAATCGACGCCCTCGGGTATCGACGGGAGAAACGCACCCTGGGCCACCGCCGTCATGTCGGGTTTCGCCCAGACGAGGGTAATGAAGAAGGCCGCCGCCATGAAGACGAGAAAGAAGGTCATCATCTTTTCGATAATGCCGTAAATGCTCTTGCAACTGAAAAGAAACACGATCGCCGCCGCGGTGAACGCGATGGGCCAGGTATACGGCCAGACGCCGGGAAAGAGGGCGTTCATGCCCGCCTTCACGCCCAGCGCGTTGCCGAACTGAAACGTGGCGTCGACCGAGAAGAGCGAGATACCGCAGAGCACGGCGAAGGGGCGGCCCAGCTTCTTGGCGGTCAGCCCCAGAAACGTTTCATCGGAGTAGATTCCAAACCGCATGAACACGGCCAGAAACCCGGCCATCAACGCACCGGAGGCCAGCGACAGCCAGAGCATCGAATAGCCGTACTTGGCGCCCGTGGTGCTCATGATAGTGACACTGCCCGGGCCGATAATACACGCGCCGACGATAAACGCCGGTCCGATGCGACGCAGAATGCTACGTGGTTGGGTCATGGAGATTCCTCGGTGGTTCAGTGCGGTAGCGACACGTGCTCTGGTTATAGCACAAACGGCCGGGTGCGTGCCACTGGTGCCACTGGCGTCTCGCCACTGCTTCCCGGGCTCGTAGCTTGCCTCTTTGCCCAACCAAGACAAGCCCCCAGCGGCAATCGACTCCGCGCTCCCGGGGAATCCGACATGTGGCGGCCTTGCCTGTTTGGAAACCGCGGAGAGTAACAGACGACGAAGCGAACCGTACCGGCACGGCCCCCCGGCAAAGCCGGGGGCTGATGGACTTGCGCCCTACAACTTCGACGCGTCGACCACCTGATGATCCGCGCGGTCGGAGAGGCGCTGGTGCGTGACGCCGTCGATCGAGAAGCTGAGCGAGCGGACCGACCCGTCGCAGAAGACGGCCTGGAAGCCGTTGGCGTGGGCGGCGCCGAAACTGCGCCATCGGGCCACGCCGGATTGATCCTGGTAGGGAAGATCGACCGTATTACCCCAGCGCTGCACGTCCCAATCCTGGCCTTGGTACATGCTCGTGTTGTCGGCCCCGTCGACGCCCGTCTCGTAGTGGTCCGGATTCATGTACTTCTCGGCGGCAAAGTACGTGTTGGTCGTGCCGTCCTTGATGTCGCCCATGGTCACTTCGCTGCGCAAGTAAGAGACACCCCGCTCGGTACGCATCCAACCGGGCCATCCGCTCCAGTTGGGGTTCTCGCCGTCGGTCACACTGCTAGGGCCGGTGAAGACGTGAACCACCGGACCGCCGTTGGCGCCGTAATCGCTTCGGGCGTGGCCGGGGACGTTGTCGGCGTTGTAGGCGTGGAACGAGCCGCCGGAGTAATAGACGGTATACGGTTTGGCGCGGCGGCGACTGGGGCAATTGAACATGGCGATGGGCGTGTTGGCCACTTCGCCCGCGAAGGCCCGTTTCTCCGAGTCCGATTTCCCCATCCCCAGGTTGTGCAACGCGTCCTGCTCGACAAAGGGCAGCAAATTGTAGATCCATCCACCGGGCTGCGTTTCGCCGAACCCCCGGTCGGGATCGCCGATCCATGCCCAACCCCATCCGCACGACGGAAAGAAACCATGGGCTTCTTCGTGATTGAGCGCGCCGAGGCCCATTTGCTTCAGGTGATTCGCACACTGTATCCGCCGGGCCGCTTCTCGCACCGACTGCACGGCCGGCAGCAGAAGCCCGATGAGAATGCCGATGATGGCAATCACCACCAGCAGTTCGACCAGCGTAAAGCCCCGACGTCGATCCTCGCGCATCGGTTTTCCTTCCGAGATGAGATAGAGAAGATCGCAACTGAGTCACGTACATTCTGGTCCAATAGCGGAAACCGGTCAATCGCCATGCGCGACATGTCGGCCAAATTCTGCCATTTCTTGCAGTTGTACGCGGAACAATGGCGGGAACTCATGCAGCCAATGGGGCGTAAGAAGCTACCCTGGAGTGGCATGGCGGTATTCGGTTTAGCCCCGGCACTCGTGTAGCTACGGTCGCCGGACCGTGGTCTGAGCGGCGCATCCACGGTCTGGCGACCGTGGCTACCTGAACGGATCACCCCGGCAGACAACTTGGGCCGATCGGGTCGAACGACTTGTAGGTGAGAATAAACTCCTGATGCCCCAACCGCTCGGAGACCGTCTTCTGTCCGCCGGCCACGTCGAGCACCCGATCGTGGATCTCCCGGCCCACCTCGTCCAGCGACGCGTCTCCGGCAAGGATCCGCCCGGCGTCGATGTCCATGTCGTCGGACAACTTGGCGTACGTCTCGGGATTGGCGCAGATTTTGACCACCGGCGAGATGGCCGAGCCGACGACCGAACCGCGGCCGGTTGTGAAGAGGTTCAAATGGGCTCCGCAGGCGATCAGCTCGACGATCTCGGCGTTGTCGACGATGTTGGGGAACCCGAATCGCACCTCGCCGTCGGGCACGACGTCCAGGAGATACAGCCCGCCGCGGGGCGGGACATCGCCCGGCTTGATCAGCCCGGCGATCGGCGAGTTGCCGCTCTTACAGTAGGCGCCCAGCGACTTCTCCTCGATGGTGGTCAGCCC
>CAYUIQ010000081.1:0-31284 GCA_964444795.1 uncultured Planctomycetaceae bacterium | reverse complement strand
ACCTTCCAAACCCTCGGCCGAAGCTACAACCAGGGCCGCGGCGGATACTAGGACCGAGTAGGCTCCGACGGGCCACAAGCAAACGTGTCGCCGCCAATTCGGTCGTGGCTGGCTCAGGAAGAACCCAGACAGACGTCACGGTACCCCTCAGGAAGGGGGGGGCGGCTGTTTCCCCGTGATTTCCGTTGCCCTGTTCGCTCGGGCGTCGTAGAATAACGGGCAGAAGAGGGAATCTCATAATACCCAAACCCCGCGGGCATTTTCGCAGCCGGGCGACCGGACGGGAGATTGAGCCATGAATAGACTGATTGTGACGTTAGGTTTTGCGGTGGCGTGTTTGGCCCTGTTTGCGGCCGGGTCGGTATTTGCCCAGGGATTACCGGAGGCACCGTTTGGCAACGGGTTGGGAACCCCGGCGGCAGCTCCGGGGAGTTCACTGCCGACGGCCGGGGCCGGTGTCACGGCCGTTTCCGGTCGGGCGACGCCGCGTTCGGGTGTCGTGTCGCCGGATAGTCTCCCCGTGCCGCCCACGGCGTATGGGATTTACCATCCCTACAGCCCGCCGCGAGCCGTCGCTGCCGTTCCCGGCGCCGGGAGGACTGCCGCGGCCACCCCCAGGAAGCCGTTTGCCGATTGGTCGCCGGCGCCGGCGTACAGCCCCTATCTCAATCTGAATCGGCCGAACATCAGCGGCGTCGCCGGCAACTACTACAATCTGGTTCGCCCGATCCTCGATCAGCGGGCGCTCAACCAGCGGCAACTGGCGACGAATCAGCAATACGGGCTGGACCTCAGAAACCTTCAAACAACAACGCAAGGCCAAACGCAAGCCATGCAACGGTACGAGCCGATGCTCGACGGCCTGCATCAAGGGTTCGGCGGCGCGCCGGCCACGTCGAGTCTGAGCACCCGATTCATGAATCTGGGCGACTACTTCCCCTCGGCACCGCAGCGATAGCCGCCAGTGGCACCCGCGACCGTTTCCAGGTAGCCGATCAATTCCCGCTCGAACCGCTCGGTAGAAAACGGTTCGGCCTGTCGGCGGGCCAGATCGGAATCGAAACGGTCCGGATGTGCCTCGAACTGCTCGATCGCCTGGCATAGGGCATCGGGTGTCTGGGGATCGAAGAAGAGCCCCGTTCCCCGCCGCGATCGGTCGGCCGGGAGCACCGTTTCGGTCGCTCCGCCGCGGCCAAACGCCAGAACGGGCGTCCCACAGGCTTGCGCCTCGACCGGTGCGATGCCGAAGTCTTCATGGGCCGCGAAGAGAAACGCTCGGGCGCGTCGCAGGTACTGGCGAACGGCTTCGTCGCCCAGCCGACCGGTCAGCGTCACCGTCGGCCCCGCCAGTCGGGCGAGTCGCCGCCGCTGCGGACCGTCGCCCACCACCAACAACCGCCGGCCCAACCGGTTGCAGGCTTCGATGGCCAGATCGATCCGCTTGTAGGGCACCAAAGCCGACACGCAGAGATAGAAATCCTCGCGCGGCACGTCCCCCGGCGTGTAGAACTCGGTGTCGACCGGGGGATAGATGATCCGGCTCGACCGGCCGTAACATTCACCGATCCGCTCGGCGATGGTTCGGCTGATGGCCACGTAATGGGTTACCCGATCGGCCGTCGACCGGTCCCAGGCCCGTACGCGGTCGAGCACCCAGTTACGCACGGCCGAGATGGGCGTTCGGCGAAACCGCCCCGAAGCCTGGAAGTAGTCGTCGCGACGATGCCAGGCGTAGCGCATCGGCGTGAAGCAATAGCAGACGTGGGGCACGCCCGGCGGCGGCTGGATGCTCTTGGCCACCGCGTGGCTGAAACTGACCACCAGATCGACATCTCGGGGAATCTCGATTCGCTCGATGGCTCGGGGCATCAACGGCAGCAGATAGCGGTAGCTTCGCCGGATACCGGGAACACGCTGCAGAAAACTGGTCGCGATCCGCATCCGTTCGATCGGCGGCGACGTGCTGCCCGGAACGTGCAAGAGGGTGAAGAGCCGGGCGTCGGGAAAGCGGCGGCAGAGAACCTCCAGGCACTTCTCGCCTCCGCGCATCCCGGTAAGCCAATCGTGAACCAGAGCGATCTTCATCGCGGCAGAGCCTTCGCCGTAGTCAAAGGAGAGTCATCGTCCTCGACTCGGAATCGTTGCATACAGCCGTTGTCGGCGTCAAGACGAATCGCCCTAGGGAGAAGCGCCGGATCCTGCTAGAATCCGCCGCCGACCTGAGACTCCGGCCTTGAAACCCGTCTGGGGAGGTACGGGCATGTCGGGACGATAGCATTGACAGCACTCGGCGCGGCGCGACCGAGCCCCAGCGGCCCGGACGCGTGTGTCGGGACTCGGAGAACCACGGGAAGGAACCCATGACAGTGCTCCTGCGATTTGGGCTCGCGCGAATCGGGCTCTTGCGATTCGGCGCGGCGGCCGGCCTGATGGCCGTGGCCGTCTCGCCAATGGTCCCCTGGGCCGCGGGGCAGGATACCCGACGGGACGGTCCGTCCGATCCGCGCTATCGCACCGGGGCGTCTTACGTCCAGGATCCGTCGAGATGGTCCCCGCGACCGCTTGAGACTCGCCAGCCCTTGCCGCCGCCTTCGAGCCCATCGGGCGGCTATCCGTCGGGAGATTACCGGCACGACCCTCGCCGCGTGGCTCCCGCGCAATACCCCCCGGCCCAACAGTACTTCGCCGAACAAAGATACCGGACCCAACAGTACCGCACCCAACAACCACCGCGAGTGGCACAGCGGGCAGACGGATTTCGGCCCGATTCCACGTATCCGCCGCCAAACAGTCCGCAGCACGTACCCTCTGGCTCGGCGCCGACGCAGGCCAATGAAACGGGCCAAGGGCCGTACTCGCCTCCCGGTTTGGCGCTGCCGCGGCCGTTCCCGCCGTCGGGGCAACCAGGCCAGCCGTTGACTCCACCCAATCAGGTGTCGCCCAACCCCGGCCCGACCGCGCCGCAACGACCGATCGTGCCGCTAAGACCGCCAACCACTCCCCCCTATTCCGCGGGCCCCAACGCAAACGGTCAGGCTCGACCCGATGGTCAGACGTACCCGCCGCGACAACCGGCCGCCGGATCGAGGCAACCGGATGTGACGGCCTCCGCGCCGCGTGCCCCTTTCGTGCTCAACCCGCAACAACAAGCCGACGTGGACAACGTGCTGGTGGCATGGGAGCGAGCCAGCGAGAAAACCAAGACGTTCAAGTGCAGTTTCACGCGATGGAAGTACGACGTCGTCTTCCAGCCCGATCAGAAGCCGGTCGCCGAGGATCAGGGGGTTCTGAAATTCGCCGCGCCGGACAAGGGGCTTTACGAAGTGAGCGGCGATCGGCCGGAAAAATGGATCTGCAATGGATCGGCGATCTACCAGTTCGACTACACCACCAAAACGCTTCGCGAACACCAACTTCCGCCGGAACTGCAGGGCAAGGCGATTGCCGACGGACCGCTGCCGTTCATCTTCGGTGCCAAGGCGGACAAACTCCGGCAGCGGTACTTCATCCGGTTGGCCACGCCGGCTGATGTCGCCCGAGATCAGATCTGGTTGGAGGCCTATCCCCGATTTCAGCAAGACGCGGCCGAATACCAACGCGCGGTGCTCATTCTGACTCGCAGCAGTCTGCAACCGTACGCCATTCAGCTTTTCTCACCGGGCGGTAAGGAGTGGGTCACCCACGTGTTCGCCGGTCAGAAGACCAACGACCTGCTGAGCAGCATTTTCGGGGACGATTTTTGGCATCCTCGCGCGCCGTCTGGCTGGCGTCGCGACGTGGTGTCGTCTCCGTCGACCGACAACCCCCAGGCACCCCAAACGCCGCGCTCCGCCCAGACTTCCCCGCCGGCAACCACGCCTCGTCGATGGTAGAGGCTGCCGGGTCGATCCGGTTCCCGCACTCTACACAGCAGGGCATATCAGGGGTGGGGTGCGTCGAGACGCACCGCCGGATCAACGTTGGCGTGGTAGTTCATGGTGCGTCTTGACGCATCCTACGGGCTTTTTGTCCCCTCTTTGTTTCGTGGAACAGCGTGCCCCGGAACGAACCCCCCTCACTAAGGGGGCGTTTTCGGCCCGAGTTCAAGGCGATGCAGGAATTCTTTGGGGGGGGGACTTGCTTGCTTTCCTGGCGACGGACAGGTATCCTCGAACTTGTGGTGTTTGAGTTCGTCCCCGGCGTGCGCCGAGGCTTGGCGGGGTACGGTCGTGGCTGCTCGCTGGACAAACGTGAGCGATCCCCAAGGGGAATTCAGTAACACCAACGGCGGCGGGACGAACTAGAAGGAGAGCCGATGCAACTGAAAGAGCGTCGCGGATTCACATTAGTCGAGTTGCTGGTGGTGATCGCCATCATCGGCATCCTCATCGGGCTGTTGCTGCCGGCGGTGCAGGCGGTGCGCGCGGCGGCACGGCGGATGCAGTGCAGCAACAATCTGAAGCAAATCGGGTTGGCGATGCACAACTACCATTCGGCGCAGCGGTCCTTCCCGCCGGGGCAGTACGTGTATATCGACGCCCATGCTCCCGACGGGTGGATGCGATACTCTTGGTATCCGGGCATCCTCGCCTTCGTGGAGCAACAAGCCTTGTACGACGTCTACCAAAAGCATTTCGAGGCCAGGCCCAGCAGCACCTATTCCTACCAGTTGCAGCCAGAGAAGAGGGCCGTCGTATCCACCTTCCTCTGCCCTTCCGACCCCGTAAACCCCAAGACGGATAACGGCGCCGCGACCAGCAACCAGCAGGGTTTTCACGGCAACTATGTGGGCAACGGCGGGAACACGTTCTTCAATCACGGAGGCCCGGTATCGAGCATGGACATGAACGGGCTGTTTCCCGTGCTCCGGCCGGTGCGAATTTCCGACATCATCGACGGCACCAGCAACACGCTGATGTTCAGTGAGATCATCCTGGTGGAAGACGGGGCCATCGGTACCGAGAAACAGGACGTCCGCGGGAGGTATTTGAATTCGCGTCACGCCGGCGCGCATTTCAGCACGCTCTATGGCCCCAACACGTCCCAACCCGACCGGTTCAATTACTGCACCAGCACCCCCCGCGCGCCCTGCACGCAAACGGGAACGGATGTGGTGGTCTCCGCGCGGAGTCATCATTCCGGCGGTGTTTCAGCGATGATGGGTGACGGTTCGGGGCGATTCATCACCGACAACATCAACGCCACCGTGTATCACGCCATGGGCTCGCGCGACGGCGGAGAGGTGGTATCCGAATGAGGGAAGCACGGGCCATGCCGAGAGAAGCAATGACGCGATCCGGATACCGGCCAGCGGCGGTTGTCGGAGCTTTGACGATCCTCGCCGGGACGATCCTCACCGGATGTGGAGGTGGCGAAGTTCGCCACCTGATTTCCGGCACCGTAAACTACGACGGGAAGCCGGTGGAAATGGGGACCATCAGTTTCGACTCCGGCAATCCGGACCTTATGCCGGACGGGGCCGCGATCGTGGACGGACGGTACGAGTGTGAGGTCCGTCCGGGGAAAATGACGGTACGGATCACCGCCTCCCGGAAGCGACCGCCCGTTCCCGGCGACCCGGACGTTTTCTATGAAGATTACATCCCGGCACGGCACAACACGAATTCCACCCTGACGGTGGAGATCACCGGCACGGACACGATGGACTTCAACTTGACGGCTCTATAACACCTCACCTTCCGGCCTGCTTTTCTTCTTTTCTCCTTTTTCGTTCTTGGCCATCCGTCGTGCTCCACATGGAAGCGAGGCCATCGTACGCCGGGAATAGTCCGGGACCGGCGTCCACCACCCCCGCTGCGGACGGGGGGAAGTGCGTGGTCCTGAATTGACGCGCTCGATTCACCCCATATAATCGATTGGCGGGCGAATATGATCGATAGGTGGGCGAAGATTCTTCACCGGCCGTGTCGCCTATCTGGCTGTTGGCCTCTCACCCGGTTTTGTGTGGTGCATCCATGAAGAGTCGGTCCGGTCCAATCTGCCTGCTGCCAAAGATTCGCCTTCTCGCGAAGTGCGCGATCCTTCTGACCGTCTGCGCGTGGTCCCCCGGCGCGTGGGGGGCCGGCGCTGCGCCCGAGACGCCCGAGGTGGGCAGCAAGCAAGGGGCGGAGGAGGAGCCGCGCCGGGAGAATCGCATCGCCCGGTTGATTCGTGTTCCGCTGCCGATCGATGGCAGCACGTTTCCGCGGGTCCGCGGAGCGGTGCGAGGGGTCATTCTCGACGCCCGACAGGAAGAGCAATGGCCGGTCTTCATTTTCCAGTTCGAGGTTGCCCAGCAGAGCACCTTTGGCGCCGGCAGCCCGTTTGGCGGTTACTTGGATCTGGCCGATTTCATCTCTAGCGAAGAACTCAACGAAGCCACGACGGTGGCCTTCATACCCCAGTCGATCAAGGGGCATGCCGTGCTGGCCGTTTTGGCCTGCGAGCAGATCATCATGGCCCCGGACACGGAGATCGGCGAGGCGGGGATCGACGAGAAGGTGGTCGGCCCGCAGGTGCGCGTCGCCTATCGCGAGATCGCAGCCCGCCGCAGGACCGTCCCTCCGGAAGTGGCCCTGGCACTGTTGGACCCGGCGATTGGGCTGACCCGGGTCGACACCGAGCTGAGCACGCAGTTCGTTCAACCCGAGGACGTCGAAACGCTGCGAAAGACCCACTCGAAATGCGAGACGGAAGTCCTCATCGAGCCGGGCAAACCGGGACGGCTAACGGCCGAAGAGGCCCGCAAACACAACTTCGTCAGCTTCTTGGGTACCAGTCGGCTCGACGTGGCCCGGGCGCTGGATCTGCCCACCGAATCGATCGAGGAAGTGTTGGGCGGCCAGTGGAACGCGATCCAGGTACACCTCAAAGGGCCGATCGACGCCACGAAGACCGATCGAATTCAACGTCTGATCCAGGACGAGACACGGGACGGCGCCAATTTTGTTTGTCTGTGGATCGACAGCGGCGGCGGGTCGCCGACCGATAGCATGACGCTGGCCAACTATCTGGCCTTGGACGTCGATTCCAGCAGCGTGCGTACGGTGGCCTATGTTCCCCGGCAGGCCCGATCCGACGCGGCGTTGATCGCCATGGCCTGCGACCGGGTGATCATGCATCCGGAAGCCGTGCTGGGTGGGTCTGGAGAACAGGTTCTCTCGCAAGAGAACATCGACGACGCGGTCTCGACAATTCGCGGAAACATCGCTCCCCGGAAGTCGCGATCCTGGTCGTTGATGGCCGCGATGTTCCAGCCCGATCTGAAAGTCCATAAGTGCATGAACATGAACCGGGCCGAGTACTTCTGCGACGAGGAGATCCAAGAACAGGCCGAGCCGGACAGGTGGACCAAGGGCGAAATGGTATCGCTCGACGGCAAGCCGTTTCAAGCCATCGGCGAGCGGGCTGCCGAATATCGGCTGGCCAGCGCGACGGTCGAAGATTTTTCCGCGTTCAAGGATGAGTGCGATCTGACGGAAGATCCGCGATTGGTCGAACCGGGTTGGGCCGACTTCCTCGTCGACGCGCTGGCCAACCCGGGCGTGGCCATTCCGCTGTTGATGATCGGCCTGTTTGCCATGTACGCCGAACTGCAGATGCCGGGGATCGGAATCGGCGGCTTTGTCGCGGCGGTCTGCTTCCTGCTGTTCTTCTGGAGTCGTTACCTTGGGGGGACCGCCGGCTGGCTCGAGGCAACGTTGTTTGCCGCGGGAATGGTCTGCCTGGCGATCGAAGTGTTCGTGATACCCGGTTTCGGCATTTTCGGCCTCGGCGGCGCGGGTCTGGTGCTCGTTTCCGTGGTCCTTGCCAGCCAGACATTCATCGTCCCGCGCAACGATTATCAATTCGGGCAGTTTCAGCGGTCGCTGCTGATCTTGGCCGGAGCCGGCGTGGGGGTGTTCGTTGCCATTGTCATGCTCCATCGCTGGCTACCCCACACACCGATCCTGGGCCGCGTCATGCTCAATCCGCCCAGCGGAGAAGACCGGGATCGGATTGCACATAACGAGGCCTTGGTCCATTTCGGCGATAAAATCGGCGCGTTGGGAACCACCACCACGCCACTCATTCCCGCGGGAAAGGCCCGGTTCGACGATGAATTGCTCGACGTCATCGCCGACGGCGAGACCATCCCCCGGGCGACGCCGGTCGAGATCGTCGAGGTGCATGGCAACCGAATCGTTGTACGAGCGACGCAAGAGAAAGCATAATCTTCGGCCTTTGAGAACCTAACCACCCACGACACCACCGACACGGACGAATCCACCATGACCCCACTCGCTTGGGCGATCCTGCTGTTGATCTTCGGTTTGGGGCTGGGAGCCTTGGAGGTCGTTTTCCCTTCGGGCGGGTTGCTGGGAATCGGTTCGGCGGTGGCCATACTCTGCGCCATTATCCTGGCCTTTCAGCAAGGGGCGACGGCCGGATTCTCGGTGTTGGTCACTGCCGTGGTCGTGCTTCCGGTGCTGCTGGTCGTGGCCTTGAAATGGTGGCCCGAGACGGCCATTGGCCGCCGCGTGCTGCTGGGGATCCCGACCGACGAGGAGACCTTGCCAGACACCCCCCGGCGCCGCACGCTGGAGAACCTGATCGGTCAGGTCGGCACGGCGAAGACCAAGATGTTGCCGGCCGGCGCGGCCGTGTTCGAAGGTCAAACGATCGACGCCATCAGCGAAGGCGCGCCGATCGAGCCGGGGCAGACCATTCGCGTGGTCAACGTGCGGTCCAACCGCGTGGTCGTCCGCGCGGTGGACGAACCGCTTTCCCCCGCCTCTCCCCTCTCGCCGGACGATCCCCTCTCACAGCCCATCGATACGATCGCTTCCGATCCGTTCGACGAGCCACCCGTGTGAGGGATCGGCACGAGTTTAGCCCGGGCACTCGTGCCCGGAGTTTGTAGCTACCTTCGCCAGAACGTGGGACGTGTCCGAGGGTTACGACCACGTTCTGGCGAACGTAGCTACGACAGTGTGTCACGCAATTCCCAGGGCGATGAATAATCCGGATTAAGCGACTTGCATGGAGATACCAGCCCCATGTCCATCCTCACCACCACGCTCGTCGCCCTGCTCCTCTCGGCCGATCCGGCCGGAGACTCCGGCAAGTACTTCACGATCACCGTCGTCGACGAGCAGACCGGGCGCGGCGTGCCGCTGGTCGAGTTGCGTACGGTCAATCAGGTGCGGTATCTCACCGACAGCAACGGCATCGTTGCGTTTCATGAGCCGGGGCTGATGGACCGGAAGGTCTTCTTTCATGTCACCAGCCACGGGTACGAATTCCCCCAGGACGGGTTCGGAAATCGGGGCAAGGCGGTGTACGTGGTCGCGGGAGGCGATGCCACGCTGAGGATTAAGCGGCTGAATATTGCCCAACGGCTGTATCGGGTGACCGGGCAGGGGATTTATCGTGATAGCGTGTTGGTCGGACGCAAAGTGCCGATCGAACAGCCCGTGCTGGCCGGCATGGTGCTCGGATCCGATAGCGTGGTCAACGCCGTTTACCGGGGCCGGATCCATTGGTTCTGGGGCGATACAAACCGGCCCGGCTATCCGCTGGGCAACTTTCACGTGCCCGGGGCGACTTCGCTGCTACCCCAAGACGGCGGACTGGACCCGCGACTCGGGGTCGACCTGCATTACTTCCTCGACCCCAGAGGGTTCGCCAAGGAAACGGCCCGAATGCCCGGCCAGGGGCCGACGTGGATCTCCGGTCTGGTGGTTCTCGGCGATGCGGAAGACGACCAGCGAATGTTTGCCGGATATGTCAAAGTGCGGAATTTTCTCGACGTGTACCAGCGCGGGCTGGTCGAGTTCGATCCGGCGACGAACCGGTTCGAGAAAGTCGTCGAGTTCGACATGGATGCTCCCGTGTATCCCAGCGGACATCCTTTCCACCACACGGTCGACGGCCACCCGTACGTTTACTTCGCCGATCCGTTTCCGGCAGTCCGCGTTCCGGCCAAGCCGGAGGACTGTGAGAATCTGGCGGCTTACGAGGCCTACACATGTCTCCGGGAAGGCTCGCGGCTCGACCAACTCCAACTCGACCGGGCCGACGACGGCACGTTGCGTTATGCCTGGAAGGAAAACACCCCGCCGCTTGACTGGAAAGAGCAGGCCAAGCTGATCAAGACGGGTCGACTGAAAGAGGAAGAGGCGCGGCATCGCCTGCGCGACGCGCGGACCGGCAAACCGGTGGCGGCCCATCGGGGGTCGGTCTACTGGAACGACTATCGGCGGCGGTTCGTGATGATCGCCACCGAGACGGGCGGCACCTCGCCGCTGGGCGAAGTCTGGTACTCCGAAGCCCGGTCGCCCGAGGGACCGTGGTCGCCGGCGGTAAAGATCGCCGGCCACGATCGATACAGCTTCTACAATCCGAAGCAACACCCGATGTTCGACCAGCAAGGCGGCCGGATCATCTACTTCGAAGGCACGTACACCGCGACCTTCTCGGGCAACCCGGTCAAGACGCCCCGCTACGACTACAACCAGATCATGTACCAACTCGATCTGGCCGATCCCCGGCTCGGTCTGCCGCCGCCGTGATCGGAGAACAGCCGCGCGGCCCGGGCGCTTGTGCCCCGGCAGAGCTACTTGCCAGCGATTAGCGATTGGTCATTGGCCGTCAGCCATTCGTGCATGCCACGGCTTCTTCGGCCGGCGACTCGACGGATCGATCTTCGTCGGCCTCGAACAAGTCGGGCTCGATCACGCGCATCTGTTGCCATCGGCCTTGCAGGAAGCGGAGCCAGTAGACGACTCCCAGCGAGCTGATCCAGGCGGTGATGACCACCCAACACCAGATCAGCCCCAGGTCGAAGTAGCGGATGCCGATCCAGCCGGCGACGACCGGCATCGGCGACATGACCATGGTCGTGCCGAGGATGAATCGCGTGTCGCCGGCCCCTTTGAGCGCGCTGCAGAAGATCAGGTTCATGGCGTCGAACAGGCAGTAGGCGGCGACGAAACGCAGGAGCACTACGGTCACGTTGCGGAGATGGGCAAATTCTCCCGGATCGCTGCCCGCGGCGTAGCCCCAGAGGAAGAAGTCGGGCACCGCCACATACAACAGGGCCATGGCGCCCATGTAGGCGGTGGCCAGTTGGAACGAGGTCCAAGTGGCCCGCCGGGCCAGGCGCACGTGTCCGCGGCCGAGTTGCTGGCCAACCATCGTGGTCACGGCGATCCCCATTCCCAGCATGGGGATGAAGGCCACGTTGTTGACGTTGAACGCCAACGTGGTGGCCACCATGGCCTCCCGTCCCAATCGCCCGACGAGCATGATGAAGACCGTTGCGGCCGATACCTCGACGAGCAATTGCAGGCCGTTGGGGCCACCGTAGCGCAGCAGCCGGCGCATCAGTTGCCCGTCGAAACGTCGCCCCGCGGCCAGTTGGTACTTCTGGCTCAGCCCGGGGCGGGCCATGAACCGCCAGTAGAGCAACACTTTGGACCATTGGGCCACGACGGTCCCCAGGGCCGCGCCGGCGATGCCCAACTCGGGCATCCCGCAATTGCCGAAGATCCAGAGGTAGTTCAACACAATATTCAGCAGCATGGCCGTGACGTCGACGACCATCACCACCCGCGTTTCGCCCCGTCCGCTGAAAAACGTGGACAGGGCGGTGGCGATGATCCCTCCGCCGGCACCGAGGGTGAGTACCTGAAAGTAGATAATTTCGAGCCGGGCAATCTCCGTGTCGTGCCCGGCCCAGCCGAACAGCACGGGTGCCAAGGGAATCGTCAGCAGAAACAGCGGCGTGGCGATCACGGCAACGCGCACGCCCTGGCCCACGGCCAGGCCAATGCGCTCGGGCCGGCCGGCCCCTTTGTACTGGGCCACGAACGTGTTGACGTAGGCGACCAGTCCCAGCGGAAAACAGACCAGCGTGAAGTGCAACATACCCGCCGGCATGGCCGCCGCCACGGCGTCGGTCGAGTACCAGAGGAGGAACATCCGGTCGACGAAGTGCATCACCGCCCAGGAGGCCGTGGAGATGACCAAAGGCAGGGCCAGCACCAGCACCTCGCGTCCGCCACACCGGCGCGACCACCAGTTGCTCGTCTCTTCGGTGGATATCGTGGGTTCTGTCGAATTTTCCGTCACGCCACACCTATCTTGTAGCTGAACTCACACAAGTTCAAATGAATTGACGTTGACTCCCGTGTCGGCTGAATTCCTGCGAATCCAGCTACCCCTTCAGGACACGGACGCGGGCAGGGGGGAAGGGGTTCGCGCGGAAGCAAAAGAATCCGCTCGCGCACCACGGGCACCACTTCACGACCCGCGGCAACACGCGGCGGAATCTCCCGACGGCCACTGGCCGTCGGCAAGACGGTCTTCGCCGTCGCCGTTTTCATTGTTCCAGGTGAAGTAGTTATCCCAGGCTTCGTCCAGTTTTCGCAACGACGAGGGCAGGTCGAACACTTTCAGGACACGGCGCGATCCGCCGGGCACTTCCCGTTCGACCATCAGACCTTTTTCGATCAGCTTGCGTACCGCGTCGTCGACCTCGAAATCGACGTTCAGGGCGAACTGCTCGCCGAGCCATGCTTCGACGCACCGGTCGAGTTCTTTCAGGGTGTAGTCCCGCTCGCGCCCGGTGTAGAGCATGAAGTAGGCCAGCAGCAACTCCTTGGCCTCCTCCGCTTCGGCGGCGTCGACCAGCCGGGTCAGGGCGCTGAAGTTATTGGCCAGATTCTGGTAGTAGAGGCTTGCGGAGAGCGTCTGCATGTACTTGGTCTTGCTGGAGAGGAAGCTGAATACTCCCTTGAAGCACGCGCCGATGCATCCCCCCACCAAGGCAATGAGCAGGGCCGGCGAGATGGCCACCGCCGCCACCAACTTCAGGACCGGAGGGGTCATGCCACCAGCTACGGTCGAGCCGACCTTGAGCTTGTCCAAGAGCCGCATTCGCACGCGGACTTCCGGGGCGACCATCTTCAGATCGTCGACGACCACGTCCTTGAACAGCTTGATGCGTACCACGTCGCCCCGCGTTTCGGCCGCCCGCACCAACAGGGCCACGCGTTTGAGAACCCGCACGTCGCGAGTTCGTTTGCGCCACAACGTGGCCGCCGAGCGCCGCGTCCGTTGCTCCCGCCGAACACCCCGATAGAAGATCTGCAACTCGTCGTAGTCGTCCAGGTCGACCCGTACCGACAGCCCGCCGAAGGTCTGCAACTGGAGACATTCGTTCAGTTGCTCGTGCGTCAGCTCGACGTAGTTGCCGTCGACCAGCAGCTTGCGGAATCCGTCGACCAACTCGCCGAAGGCGGCCTCTCGTTGTGCGGCGGACAACTCCGCCAGCGGCAGCGTGTCGCGATCCGGATCGAACGGGTCGTAGGCGATTCGCAGTCGTTCGATCTCGTCGTGAAACTCGAAGTGGAATCGAGCCTGGATGATCTCGAAGAGCGTGGCCAACTGCTCGCGCTCCCGCGGGGAGAGACGACTATCCCCCGAGGCGCGCTTCAGTATGGTTGCCTGCTGGACGGGAAGAAACTGTTCGCGGGTTTCAAGAAAATCGAGCGTGGCCATCTTCGGTGAGTTTCCCCAAGAGTCGATGAAGTCGCGGGTAGGAGCGGAGACGATTGGCGACCATTATCACCGATTGGCCCCGACAATGCCAGACACGCGGGCTCGACAGCAGGGGCCGCCTCAGACGACGATGCTCGTGACGGCCTGGAACTCGGGATCGGATCGCAGGGGATCGAAGTCCGGTTCTTCGTCGATCAACTCGCGATAGCGGGGGTTGATCACCAAGGCCTGGGAAAGATAGCCCAGGGCGCGCTGCTTGCTGCCGACCAGGCTCCAATAGCAGGCCAGATTGTAGTGGACCAGCGCATCGGCCGCGTTGATCTCCAGCGCCCGTTCGAGGTCCGAGATCGCCAGATCGAGCCGCCCGGTTCGCTTGTGACACCAGCCCAGCGCCAGCCAGAGATGGAGGTTGTCCGAATCGAGGCGGGAGGCTCGTTCCAGCGGCACCAGGGCCTCGGCGTATCGGTCCATGGCTCGAAGCGCTTCACCCCGCAAATAGAGGGAGCGAACGCACAACTCGCTCGGGTTGCCCAGACGTGCCAACGTCGCCAGCGCATGCTCGGCCATGCCAAGTTCCAGGTAACCCTCGACTTCGCGCTGGATGCGTTCGGTTCGACTAAGATCTTTTGCCACCATCAGTGCAGGCTCCGTCAGCACCACGGATCGGTACGGGAATGACTCGATGAGAAAAAGGGGGACCCGTCCCCCTTTTCCCATCCGACTGAGTATCCTTTCTATTCTAGCCAGTTTCCGTGCCATGCCAAATACGGAATCCCTCCGCAAGTCATAAGTGGCTACGGGCCAAGCAGTATGGGCAACTCGCCCGGGGCTTCCCGCGCCTCGACACCATCCCCCAATCGGAGAATGGCCGTTCGGCCGTGTTACTCCGGCCAGCCGAGGACGGCTTCGTTGGCCTTCTGGAAACGCGATAGGGGCCACTCGCGGTGGCCCATGCCGGGCCAGGGGTCCATGACGCCCAGGGTGTAGCCGCCGGAGCCGCTGCTGATCTTGTAGACAACCACGGCATGGCCCAGCGTGTTACCCAGTCCCGTGCTGCCGCCGGCGAATATCAGGAAAAGATGGCCCCGGGTGGCGAGCCGCCAGTGGAGATAGCTCCCGTCGAGCCGGCCGGCATTGTGGTAGACCCTCAGATCCATGCCCACGCCGGCCGCCAGCCATTGGACGCCCGGGCTCATGCTCAGTCCGCCCTTGTCGTCGCAGAACGTCTCGTATTGCCCGATGGCGTCTGCCTGCGAATGGAACCACCACGGCGAACTCTTGGGCGTGGCCTTGACCCAGGAGGTCACGGCCGCCGCCCAACAGGTATGCCGCGTGCGGTCTTGTTCCACCAACGGCGGAACGTTGCGTGAGAAACTTGCCATCGGTCGGCCCCTTTGGATGACGGATATTGAGGTTGAGCGCAACGGTCCACGCGAACCGTTCGCTCGACAGCCTCACCGGAACTTCCAGGTTCCGTCCGAGAGTCGCTTGGTGGCTCGCATGGTGGCGGAATAACTCTTGGGACGAAAACTCGGGCTTGGGTGCCAATACCAGCCCTTTCCCGGTTTGTTGAACACCATCCCCCCTCGTTTCGTCACATAAAGACACGCGTCGGCGGTACCTCCGGGAACCATCTGGAGGCCGTAATCGTCATTCTCCTTGATCGTGTCTTTCAAGTGAGATTCACCCACTTTGCCATGGATCGTGTGAAAGATCCCCGTCGCGGTAACGGCCCATCCGACGGGCGTCAACCTCGCCGCGCCCAAACCGACTGCGATAGCCGCCTTGCCGCCCTCCTCGCAGGCCGTCTCGAACGAAGCCTCCAACCAGCCAAGCAAACCGGACATGATAGACCTCCATGGAGTTAAGATTAGACCCTCAAGCATATGATCAACACTCTTGCTATCCATTATCGTTTGCCCGCCGACACGGTTGCGTGCAGAACCGAGAATCTGCAAACCGCCGGTCAATATGCCGTGTGGGGTCCTGTTCCACCAAGCCGGGAATGGTGCGAGAAAACATACAAGCCGGCCGGATGACCCCTGAGGAAAGACGCTCACCCTTGATTATCGTTCGCCCACGGAGAGAGTTGCGTGGAAAGACGAGCGATTGCCGCCGTTGGACTGGAAAAGCGTGGCCGCGCCGTCTATTTCCGATAGATCGACAGATGGGGGTAATGGACTTCCAGGATCAGGGTCGACATGGCGGTGACATAGAGTCGCCCGGCGCGGTGGGCCCCCTGATCGCCCTTCTGGTGCCAACTACCCGCCTCGTGCCCGTCCTTCATCTGGGAGTTGACCAGCCGATCGCACATGACGTCGTTCCACTTGTTCCACAGCACTTTCTCATGCTCGCTGTCGTAGTGAAGCAAGACTTGTGTGGCGTAGTAGTTGTAGTACATGTTGCCCTTGGAGGGGCCTTGCGTGCTGAGCCACTGGGCCCCGCGCTGCAGCCGCGGATCGTCGCGTTTCCAACCTAAGCCTAAGAATATCCGGCAGACCAGACCGATGGCCGTGGTCGCCTGGCCGCTACCGGTGGAAAAGTAACCGTAGTTGGCACCGGCGTTAGCCTGCACCCCATCCAGAAACGCGGATGCCTTCTTAATGACCAAAGGCGGCACCTTGAGCTTGCCGGCTTCACCGCTCTGCAGAGCCAGGACTTGCCAACCGACGACCGACGTATCGCCGGCGCTGCGGGGAGTGTACCGCCAGCCTCCGCCCACCGGATCCTGGGCGTAGACGATGAAGCGGATTGCCTGCTCGGCCGGTTTCTTGAGCCCCTTGTCGCCGGTCATGGCGTAGGCTTCGCACAAAACGATCGAAGCCAGCCCATGCGAATACATCGAACCACCCTTCTCATACAGACTGCCACCCTCCGGCGTCTCTTTCATCCGCAAGACGAGGAACTTCAGCCCCTTAAGGACGGTTGCCTGGTACGGGCCGTCCTCGTGTGTGTGCCCGGCGCCGAGGAAAGGTAGTAGGCCGAGCGCGGTGGCGGCAATGCGGCCGTCATTACCCAGACTGCCGGGGTTGGGACACTGACCGTGGCAGTTCGGATGCTCGTGATGATTGAAACTCCAGCCTCCGTCGCGCATTTGATGCTCGGCCAGCCACTTCAGGGCGGCGGAGACCGCTGCCTTACTTTCGGGAGTCTCCTCGCGATGTTCGCCCAGCGCGGCCTCTTCGTCCGCGGCCGCGACAACGTCGGCACAAGGATCGATGCCCCATAGCTTCGCCACGTCCAGCCTCTGCTGGGCTCTGTCCTTGTCCGGCCCCTGAAGCCCCTGGATCGTCCCAACGTACCACTGGCACGCGCGCATCACCATCCGCCGCTTGGCCGGCTCCTGGGCGACTTCGGCTTGTTCCCACCACCCATCGGCCAAGGCCAACTGAGTCGCAGCATCCGTCTTTCCCGAGCATTCCTCGGTCGCTAGGCTCTTCAGCGCGGGATCGCTCCCTTTCTGTAGCAGGGGCAGCCCCGTCTTCCAGTCTCCCTTGCCGAAACACCGAAACTTCCCAACCGAGAGGTTCGCACCAGCGTCTTCGGGATCCCCGGCGAGTACGTTGATCGCTTCCTGGACGTCCGCATACAAGCTGGCAATCTGCTGGATCTCCGCCACACGGGCCTGAACCCGCGGGACCAGATCTTTGTCCTTCGCCCCAGCAACGGTGGTGGAGGCCAAGGTGAGCAATTCGGCTGCCAGATCGTAGCGATCCCGGTCGACGGCCTCACCAACCACGGACAGCGCGGCATCCGTCCATTGCTCGTAGAACCGTCGATCCATGGGATTGGCAACCAGTTTCAGCAGCGAACCGGCCGCATCATAGTTACCGTCCACACCGGCTTGCCGAGCCGCCACCAGGGCGCTGGCTACCCACACTTTCCGTTGATCCGACGTTCGGGCCGTTTCCCGAAGTGCCCCAATCACGGTAACGCGCAGGCGCCACGGATCGACCTGAAATACTTTCTCAATTTCCGCGGCAACGGTAGTCGCCAGTCTTGTGTTCTTCGCTTCCAAGGCTAGGCGGCCGGCTTCGGTGAGCAGCGCGTACCGCTGGGCCGGATCGTCCGGGGGTTCTCGTGCTTCCTGGAACAGAAACCCCGCAAGATCCGCTTTGGAGAGCGATGTCTTGGCCGCATCGAACTCGGCACGGTACGTTTCACGAATCGCCTCTCCCGCGGCCGTCGAGGCAGCCTTCGCAGGCACCGGGAGTCGATCGTCAGCCGCAACCGGTTCCGCGTCGGCGGCAGGGTCGGTCTGTGCCGGACCTGCCAGGGGGAGTGCGACAGAAAGGACCACAAGCCACGCCGCTGTTCGGACCATCTTCATGCCCCTTTCGCGAAAGAAGTCGAGACGCCGTCGGCTCTGGGAGTCCCGTCCCACTCCTCGGGAGCCTAACACCCTAAGGCCTGACTGTCAACAAGCGAGTCGAACCGCCCCGATGCTTGACTCCGCCGGCCGGTTCGCCCAGAATTGACCGCAGCAGGTTCCGCGTCCCGGCACACTCAGGAGGGAACACCCATGGCACTTCGCGTAGTCTCGGGCAGTATCGCTGCCCTGGCGTTGGTACTCTGTATTGGGGTTCGCTCTTCCGATAGCGGCGAGCCGGGAAAACCCGCGAAGGAAATCACCGTCGATCTTGGCGACGGCGTGACGATGAAGCTGGTGCTGATCCCCGCCGGGGAGTTCAGGATGGGATTGCCGGATTCAGAAAAAGATGCGGTCCACGACCAGAAGCCGCAGCACCGTGTACGCATCACCGGCCCTTTCTACCTCGGCGTGTACGAGGTGACCCAGGAGCAATACGAGCGGGTCATGGGGGCGAACCCGAGTGACTCTAAGGGCGCCGAACTTCCGGTCGGACGCGTCACCCGGGACGACGCCCAGAAGTTTTGCCGGAAGCTCTCGGAATTGGCGGAGGAGAAAGAACCGGGCCGGGCTTATCGGCTGCCCACCGAAGCCCAGTGGGAGTACGCCTGCCGCGCCGGCAGTACCAAGAGATATTGCTGTGGCGACGACGAGTCGCTTCTCGGCGATTACGCCTGGTACAAGAAGAACGCCCGCGGCCAACCGCACACGGTGGGTCAGAAGAAGCCCAATGCGTGGGGGCTTTACGACATGCATGGGAACGCGCGGGAATGGTGCCGGGACTGGCATGAAGACGATTACTACACGCGCTCGCCGGCGGACGACCCGGCGGGGCCGGCGTCCGGCGTGGCCGGCGTGCTTCGCGGCGGCGATTGGAGCGGCTACCCGGAGTCCTGCCGGTCGGCCGATCGCTTCCGGATTGTGCCGGACCGCGCTTACGACTCTTTCGGCCTCCGTGTGGTCCAAGTTCCGGCGGAGTGAAAGCGGCAACAAGTTGCCGCACACCAAAGCCGCCGCTTCTACCCGTTACACATCGCCGCCAACTCCCGCAGATACTCCAACGCGTCTTCCACGTCGGGCACCTCGACGCCACGCTCGCGGCCTTGGTCGTCGCATTGGGCCAAGAGGAGCAACTCCTCGAAATCTTCCGAGGCTTCGAGGCGTCGCCGGGCGCGTACGCCCAAGGTGCCGTCGGCCAACGCGCCGGCTTCCATGTGATGCTCGATCAGCCAGGCGCAGCGCGGAGTGATGAACCCTTCGAGCGCCTCCAGGCCGGCGTTGGTGTGATCTCCGCGATCAATACCCTTACCGACGTCGTGTAACAGGGCGGCGGTGAGAAACTCTTCGTCGTAGGGCAGTTCGCGCCGGGCCAGCTCGAATACCTGGAGGCTGTGATACAGGACGTCGCCCTCGGGATGATACTTACGGCTCTCCTTCACCCGTTCCAGGGGCAAAAGGAGCATCTCGAAAATCTGGAACGGATCGACCTTGTTTTCCACTTCCAGCACGGCCTGCTCCAGGGCCATGTCGGGATACTCACGCTCCAACAGTTGTTCCAGTTCGGCGATGCTCGCCCGTTGGATCGCCTTGCCGGTGATCGAACTCTTGAACACGTAATGGGCTTTGTCCGCGGCGTAGACGGTCAGCTCGAAGAGGAAGCGGTCGGTGACGTGGACGTGGGTGAAGTGGCGCTCCTCGCCCTGTTTGAGCACCCGTTTCCGCTCGACGTCGTAGGAGACGCCCTCTTCGTCCAGCGCCGCGCAAACGGCCTCGGTGCTGTCGGAAAATACGTGCAGATCGATGTCGGAGCCCTGGCGGACGTGGCCGGTCATCACGCTGCCGATGAGCCGGGGGCGAAAGAGGCGCAGGATCCGCATCATCCGCAGAGCTTCAACGCGCATCTGCCGCAGGTTTTCGGTGCGCCGCTCGCCCTCGTGCACGCGGGCCATCGCCTGCACCTGGTCGCGAATCTCGCGATTGCTGGGCAGGTCGCGCGGTTTAACCTCCCCGCTGCACACCCGCCGCGAGGCCTTCATCTTCGCCCGAAAGTACTCGGCTTCCTCTCGGGTGTACATCAGTCGGGCCGCCTCCCAAGCGATCCGGCGACGCAGCTTGTCGCAAGCCATGGTTCTATTGCGCCGAAATCAAGCCCATCGAAGCGGCGCCGGGCACGCAAACTCTCGTGGGTCGACGGCCGACGATCCGGCCGCGAGCCGTTCAGATGGTATCATAACCGAAACTTCGCCGGGTGCCCAGTGATGCCTACTCCTGGCCACCAACAAGAAACTCGACCGCCTCGGCGACCCAGCCGCTGTGCCAATCGTGTTTGCGGTAGGGGCCGTCGGCGTAGGCGTGGGAAATGGCCAGTTGAGTCATCCGCAGGTGGGTTTGCTGATGATGATTGCGAAATCCGCCGTAACCCAACAGTGCCAGACGGCGCGGCTTGCGAAAAGGTTCGCCTCGCTCGGCCAGCAGTCGGGTGATTTGATAGTGCTGGAAATTCTCCGCGGTGCCGAAGATGGGCCCCGAGCCGTATTGACCCGGCCGGTTCATCTCCATCGGCGCGTCCCAAGCCGCCGCCTTGCCGAAAACGTCCGGATTGCGAAGGATCAAGCAAAACGCGCCCCAACCGCTCTTACTGAACCCCAACAGCAAACGCCCCTCGGCCGCGGCCCGGGTTGGGTACGTGGCGTCGACAAACGGTACCACAACCTTCCGCAGGTAGCTCTCCTGCCGGATGGCCGGATCGCTGGGATGATCGGCGTACCAGGGCAGGTGCGAGAAGGTGGGATAGACGCAGATCAGATCGTGCGCGTTGTGCAGATCGCGACGCTTGATCTCCGCCAGTCCGTCGCCGTAGTGATGACCGTCGGCCGCCTCGACCGGCAACACGTAAATGACCGAATACCGTCGGCCTTCCTCGATCCGATCGGGCAACAGCACCCGAATCGACGTCTCGCCGGCCTGGAAAGGAGAGCGGACCTTATGGACGAGGAATCCGTCGGCGGCTCGGGCCGCGGGAGATACTTGAACCTCCGGCGCGGCAATCGCGGCGGTTGCCGTGGCAAAGAGAAGGGTGACGGCGAGTATGGAGAGCAGCGTCGAAATTCGGGTCATGGAGCGACTCCCTCTCGGTTACGGATCAGGGCGCATGGCGCGGGCGACCATCTCGCGGTCGAAGTAGTTGATCGACATGCCGGCGTCGACGACGATGCGCTGGGCGTTGATGCCGCTGCTGCGGGGGCTCAACAAGAAGGCGACGGTGTGGGCCGCTTCGGCGGTTTGCACGGCCTTTTTGCGCAGTGTCATTTCCTCGGCGTAGAGATAGGCGTCGACGTAGCCGGGAATGCCGGCCGAGGCCGAGGTTTTCAACAGGCCCGGGGCGACGGCGTTGAAACGTACTCGCGAAAACTGGCTGAACGACTTGGCCAAAAAGGCTAGCGAGGAATCCAGCGCCGCCTTGATCGGGGCCATGAACCCATAGTTCTCGCTGGCCATCGTCGTGGTCGAGATCGAGATCGTCACGACCGAAGCGTCCGGATCGAGCAGTTCGCGCATCGCCCGGCTCACCGCAATCAGCGAGAAGCACGAGATGTCGACCGCTTGCAGAAACGCGGCCTTGGGGGTTTCGTGGAACGGTTTCATGCCGTCGGAATAGTCGGCAAAGGCGATCGAATGGACCATGCCACCGAATCGCTCGCCGCGCTCGGCCAGTTGTTCGGCAAGCTCGGCTATCTCTTCCTCCCGCTCGACGTCGCAGGTGTGGACGTCGGCCTCGCCCAGCAGTCTCGACACGCTACGGCGGACCTGCTCATCCCGCACGACGTAAACGCACCGCGCACCCGCCTCGGTCAACACGCGACCGACGTGATAGGCCACGCTCTTGCGGTTGGCCACGCCAAGGATGAGGACCGATTTGTCGGCAAGCTGGAGGAAATCGTTGGGCATGTGTGTTCTCCCGGCGGTCTGATCAACCTATCGTCGCGGCGGTGCATGCGAACTCGAACCGCACGGCCACCTTGCCCTCGACGGTGGCTTTGGCCTTGCAGAAGAAGGCGTCGGCCAGCCGTTCGGTCAGTTCGACTTCCATGGTAATCTTCTCGCCGGGGCGAACCATCCGCTTGAACCGCACGCTGTTCATCCGCGTGGCCACGGGCACTTTGCCCTCGAGGCCTTCAAGATGGCGCGAGAGCAGAATGGCCCCGGCCTGCATGGTCGCCTCGCAGAGCAACACGCCGGGCACCAGCGGAAAGTCGGGATAATGGCCGTTGAAAAACGCTTCCTCCGCCCCAAACGTCTGCGTACAGACGATCCGCGAATCGGTCCACTGCACGATCTCATCGACCAGCAGAAACGGCTCCCGATGAGGAATGGCGTCGAGTATTTGTTGCCGTGTCATGATCTATCTCGTTCGTGTCTTGACAGCGGCCGGGTGCCTGGGGTCGAGCGCAGCGAGCCCCCAGTTCGTTGCGATCTGGGGGCTCGCTGCTCGTTCCTCGCGTCTCGACCCCAGGCACCCAACTGCAATCGCGTACTAGTCCCCAGTCCCTACTTCCCCTCTTCCATCAAGAACGCATCCACATCGTTGGAAACAATCACGCCGTAGTTCAGCGCTCCGAGCCATCCCGACATAATGATGCCGACGCTGCCGGCATGATAGAGCCCGGCGATTTGCTCGGGCAGGCCGCGGCTTACGGCCAGTCCCTCGAATTTCGTGCCGAAGCTGGCCCCCTGCAAGTGTTTGGTGTAGCGCTCGAAGGTAACCGGCGTGGCACACTCGACCCAATCGAGCTTCTCGCGCATGTTGGGCACGTATTTCTCGATCGCGTCGAGCGTTGTTTCGGCCAAATCCTTCTTGCTCGCCCTGTAATCTTCCGCCGACAGCCCGGCCCAGTCGGCATGATTGGCGTTGGTACTGGCCACCACGAAGCAGCGATTCCGCTCGGGCCGCGTGCGGGGGTAGTAAAACGAGTAGGTCCGGCTGGTCACGTTGCGGCTGAGCAACTCCTCGGTCCGGAAAGCCGAAGCGGTCGACGTGAATAGCAAATCGCCGCAGCTCTCGTCGATCGTTTCGCCCGCGCGCAAGGCCATGTAGACCTGCGTGCTGGAGTTGTTCAGCCGCACGGCCCGGGCCTGTTCGACGAAATCGGCACCGAAGTGCTCCTCGCCAGTCAGGTTGAAAATCGTGCCCAAAAGGTTGCCGTTGGAAAGGACGGCGGACGTGCCAATTCGGCGGCCGTTGACCGTCACGCCCTCGACGCGGCCGCCGGCGACGTGGATCTTCTCGACGTTGGCGTGAATGCGCACGTCGACGCCGTTGCGACGCAGTTCCTCGTCCATCATGCCCACCAGCCGGTCGGTACCGCCGGTGAAGGTGAACACGCCCTTGGACATGAAATTGGAAAAGACGATGCCGTAGGTCAGGGCCGGATCTTCCAGCGTCGAGCCGTTGGCGTAAGTGATCGGCTCCATGAGCAGCCGCACGACGTCGTCGCGACCGGGAAAGAACCGCTCGAAAAGCTGGCCGGTGGTCGTTTCCTGGTCGTCGTAGAAGTTCATCTTCCGCGCCGCGTCGAAGAACTCGTCGATGGTGGCCGCGGGCACCTGGAACTGCTCGGCCAGCAGCCGGGTGAAGTCTTGACGGTCGAAGGTGGTGCGGAGCGAAAACATCGGGTTGTCGAAGCGGATGTTTTCGAGTTGCACGATCGAATCGGCAATCTGCCGGTTCCAATAGCGGCGGCAACTCTTGATCATGCCCACCGGAAACCCGTGCAGCGAGATATCGAAGATATGGCCCCCGGGACGTCGAAACCAAGTGGCCAGCCCGCCCAATTTGTAGTGTTGTTCCAGCAGCAACACGGAGTGGCCGGCCCGGGCCAGCGTGTTGGCCGCCGTCATGCCACCAAGCCCGGCGCCGATGACGATCACGTCGTAACGGTCGCGGGCGCCTTTGAGAAAGTCCTTCATGTGCGGAGCAAATGCTGGTTGGCGATGCTGATGCCGCTCATGAGCGTGCCGACGATGCCCACGAAGCCTTGGTCGGTGCCGCAAAGGAAGAGGTTCTTCAAGTGCGTCCGGCCGTCGTACTGTTTCTTCGGCGCGCCGTAGACGGCGCCGTTGTCGTGGCCCGTGAAGCGGCGGATCGTGGTCGGCGTGAACATGTCGGTGTCGACGACCGAGCTGCGGAAGTCGGGCACGAATCGCACGGCCGAGGCGACCACCCGATCGTACCACTTCAACTTGGCCAGCCCGTAGTCGTGCTCGTCCAACGCGTTCCAGTGATCGAAGTTGGCCAGGGCGGTGATCCGCATCACTCCCTCGGGCAGTTCTTCGTCGTACTGGAAGTTATTGGGCGAGCAGATCACGCCGCTGCGCAGATCGGCCGGTTCGTCCGGCTTGCTGTAGTCGAACTCCGGTGAGTCGTTGTAAAAAACGATCGTGCGGTCGTGGCCGAGGCTTTTCGGCGGTTTGTCCAACACGGAGATCGTCTCGACAAACGACAGCTTACCCGCCCGGTCGCGAGTGACCGTGCCGCGGCGGTCGTCACACATCCGCATCGTTTCGACCAATCCGGCCGAAGAGAGCACGCGCCGGGCCTGGAGTTCGCTTCCGTCTTCCAGCACGACTTTCTCCGCGTGGCCGCCCTTCACGGCGATTCGCTTCACGCCGGCGCGGAGCTTCAACTCTCCGCCCAGGCCGCGAAACTTGCGAACCAGCTTCTTCAGGATCAGGCGAACCCCGGCCAGCGGCCGCGCGAAACCCTCGAAATAGATCGAGCGGAACATGATGCAAAACTGGCCGAAGTCCATGTCCCGCTCGCGCGCTCCCCCGTAGAAGAACAGCGGGCAGAAGATCATCTCCACCAACAGCGGATCGCCGACCGTTTCACTCACCACCTTGCGGGCCGAGAGATGGGCCGTCTTCTCAAACTCCAAGTCGTCGTAATCAGCGATCATGCCCACCAGGCGCTCGAACTGGTCTTTCCGGCGGGGAAAGTGGGTGTGGACTTCGCTGCGCAGCAAATCGAAATCGTTGCTGAAGTCCATCGAGATGCCGGGAAAAGCGATCGTCGAGCCTTTTTGCGGCGAAAGCGCAAACTCTTCCCAGGCAAACCGCAACTGGCGCAACAGCCGGGCCAGCGGCCCCTTTTTCGTCCCCTTGGGCGTGTAGTTGGTCAGCGCGTGAAGCCCGACGTCGTGGTTGCGGCGGTTCTGCCGATAGAACGAATTGAGCCCGCCGATCGTCGTGTGGCGTTCGAGGATGCACACCCGGCGATCGAAATGCGCCAGACGGATTCCGGCCGCCAATCCCGACATGCCGGCACCAATGATGATCGTATCGTACATGGCCGTGAAACTCACAAATCCTTCATCACCGGTTCGAGATAGCTCACGGTGCTCTTCATGCTGGCCAATTGCGGGTAGTCTTCCTCGGGAATCTGGATGCGATAACGCTTGCGCAATTCCATCACGATATCGAGGAAGTCCATGCTATCCAACTCAAGTTGGTCGCGGAACGCCACATCTTCCTTCAGGTCGCCGAGTTCCTCGTCGGGAGCGATGTCGGCGAGAATATCTAAAACGGCTTTTCCGATTTCGTCAGCAGTCATACGTTTCCTTCAATAAACCTGTCGTTCAGACGCGCCCGATCACCACCACCGAGTTGATGCCGAGCATGCCGAACGAGTTATTCAAGATACGGTCGACCCGTCCCACTTCGCGCGACTGGTTGGCCACCAGGCCGGGCAACTCGCACTCGGGATCGGGCCGGTCGAGATTGATTGTGGGATGGCAAACGCCGTCGTCCATCGCCGGTAGGTTGCCCGCCAACTCCAGCGAGCCGGCCGCTCCCATCGCGTGGCCGATGAAACTCTTGGTATTGTTGAAATGCGTGTGCCCCCCGCCGTCGAACACCGCCCGCAAAGCGGCCACTTCCTGAACGTCGCCGGTGGTCGTGCCCGTGGCATGGGTCGAGACGATGTCGACCTGCTCGGGGTTTAATTGGGCCCGCCGCAGTGCCAGACGGATACACTCGGCCTGCCGCTGGGGATTGGGGAGGACGAAATCGGTCGCGTCGCTGTTCATCGCGTGGCCGAGCAACTGGCCGTAGATCTTCGCGCCGCGAGCCCGGGCGTCGGCGTAGCGCTCCAGGACGAAGAGGCATCCTCCCTCGGCAACAACGATGCCCGTGCGATCGGCGTCGAAGGGGCGCGAGGCCTTGGCCGCATCTTCGTGCCGGGCAAGCGCTCCTTGGCTGCTGAATCCGGCGAAGATGCCGAAGGTGTGAATGCTCTCGGACACTCCGCCGCAGATCGCCAGATCGCACTCCCGCAGGCGCAACATCTGGGCCCCCTGAATCAATCCCGCATTGCCCGCCGCACAGGCCGCGCCCAAGGTGTAGTGTGGCCCGGTAACCCCCAGGTTCAGCGTGATCTCGCCGGCCGGATTGTTGGCCACGGTGCGGGGGTTGTGGTGATGGGTCCAGTATTTCGTATCGTAATCGTAGGCCTTGATCTCATAGATTTCGTTTTCCGTTTCCACGTTGCCGTGCTCGGTCACGCCAACGTAGACCCCGATGGTCGATCGGTCGATATGCTCCCAATCGAGTCCGGCGTCCGCGACCGCTTCGCGCGCGCAGTAAATCCCCACGCTACCGGCCCGCGTGCCGCGACGCACCTCCTTGCGCTTCTGGTATCGCGAGGGATCGAAGTGGCAGATACCGGCCAGCGTCGGCCCGAAGTAGCGGATCTCGTAGTCGGAGACTCCGCTCCTACCCTCCAGCAGGCTCTGCCGATATTCGGGCAGACTGTCTCCGTTAGGCGCGGCAAGGCCCACGCCCGTGATGACAATGGTCTCGTTGTCCGGTTGCCGGAGAGCCATGGGGAAACATCCCGGAAAAGTTCCAAACCACACAGCTTACCCATCAGCACGCGAATTGGCAAGCCGCCCCCCAGGGACTCGCACCCCGTGCGGGGGGACACGACATCACGAAAAGACCGGCCCATCGACGGAGGCATCACCCCCCGAACTCTTCGCCCAGCCGGCGCATGCCTTCGGCGGTGGAAATCGGGGCCGAGTAACCGAAATCCCGCTGCGCCGCAGTGATGTCGAAGTAGTGGGAGGTACTCAATTGGGTGGCCAGGAATCGGGTCATGGGGGGTTCGCGTCGCAGACAAAGAACACGATAGACGGCCTCCAGTACGGCACCCACGCGATACGCCGCGGCGGCCGAGATCGATTTACCCAGCGGCGCGATCCCGGCGGTGGCGAGGATCTCGTCGATCCACTGCCAGCAGTTGACCGGCTCGCCTTGGCTCAAGAAATATGCCCGCCCCGCCGGCGGCTCACCGGATCGCAACGCGCCGGCGGCCTGAAGATGGGCCGTGGCAGCATTTTCGACGTAGATCATGTCGACCAGATTGGTCCCGTCGCCCACCCGGCGCAAACGTCCCGATCGAGCCCGGCGGAGCAATCGGGGGATCAGATGCCGGTCGCGAGGTCCCCAGATCAAATGCGGCCGCAGCGCGCAGGTGAGCAGTCCGTCGCGGCCGTTGGCGGCCAGAACGTCCTGCTCGGCCAGCGCCTTGCTGTGCGGATAATGGGCCAGCCATCGCGACGCATAGGGGGCCGACTCGTCGACGTTGCGCTGATCGGTGCCGTCGAACGTCACACTGGGACTACTAGTGTAAACCAACCTCTCGACGCCGTGCCGACGGCATCCTTCGATCACATGCCGGGTGCCCAATGTGTTGATGTCATGAAACTCCCGCCATGGCCCCCAGATGCCGGCGATGGCGGCGGTGTGGAAGACGACGTCGATCTCGCGACAGGCGTCGATCGTCGCCTCGCGATCGCGCACATCGACGTGGACTGTTTCCACGCCCAGGGCGTCGAGTTGCTCGTAAGTACCTCGGCAAAGGGCGCGGACCTTATCGCCCCGGGCGACGAGTTGCTCGACGAGGTACAGTCCGAGAAATCCCCCGGCTCCGGTGACCAGCGCGTTCACGGACTTATCTTTCGTGACGAGGACGTTCGGGGGGGCGCTGCTCACGATTTCCCGGGCGGCCCTCTCCCGGAGGTTCGCGCCGCACCGGTCCCTTGGGCTTGGGCCGTCCGTCAGGGTCAAGCGGCCGGATAATGTCCTCGAAGTTGTACTCCTTGTCGTCCGAACCGTCGCCACCGCCAAACTCCTGGATCTGACGCATGATCTCCGGCACCTCGTCCTCACCCTCACCCGGCTTCTTCTCGTCACCGCCTTCGGCCGGTGGCTGCGCGCCGGGCGGCATGACGCCGACGTTGGGCCCCGTTTCGGCGGGTCCTTCGCTTTCGGCCAGATCCTTGATCCCCTGTTGGATCGGATCGAGTGGCCGTCCCGAGTTTTCCCCGGGTGCGTCGAAGCCGTCACCAGGGTCCGTCTCGGAAACAGCGACGCCCGGGTCTTCGCGTTCAAATAGTTCCGAGGAAAGCTCGAAGCGAAGGTCGCCCTTCTTCCCCACCACACTGGCCGGCAACACGAGCCGAACGTATTTGGCCGCGGGGAGCGGGCGTTCGAAGACCATCAGATCCTCGACCGTTTCGCCCGGATACATGGAGACCGCTTTGGTGTGCCGGCCCTCGACGATCGCCTTCGGGAAGTGTTTCAGTTTGTAGGTATTGCCTTTGCCGTCCGTCGCTTGGACGAAGGATTTGCTGCGACCGCTGGACCCCCAACCCTCGTATTCGAGCTTCTCCTCCTCGCTTGTGTTGGTCAGGCGCAGACGGACGAGTAGACACGGTTGGTCAAGGCCCAATGCTCCAGGCAGTTGCTTCGTGTACCGTGGCACGGCCACCGCGGCGGAGGTCACCTCGACGATGACCGGATCGCAGCGCTGGTCCTCTCCGTCGACCACGTTGGCCCAGGCGGGTCCCTCGGGTTGCACCGGCTGCTCGGGCTCGGCCGGCGCCGGGGGATCGCCGGGAGCTTCCGCTTCGCCCGGCCTGGCTGGGTCGGCATTCTCGGCCGCTTCCAGCGCGGCCATTTTCTCGGCTTCGGTCGGTTCCTTCCGCTCTTCCTTCTTGTCCGAAGCGACAGCCTCTTCGCCTTTGTCATCACCGGAGCGAAGTACGATCAGCACCACGACCAGCACGGCCAGACCGGCCATCGTCGCCAGCAGCCCGATCACCAGGCCCTTGCTCTTCTTTTTCTTCCTGCCACCGGCCATACCGCCCTGTTCACCGTCACCGGAGGCGCCGCGCACGGCGGCCGGTTGTTCGGTCTGGATGGCAAACGCGCCAACCCCCGCGGCCGGTGTGGACACCGGCTGATTGACCACCGGCACCGGTTGATTGGCAATGGGCACGGGCTGACTGGCAACAGGAACCGGTTCGGCAGCGGGAAGCGGCTGATTGGGTCCGGGTACCGAATCGACGGACGCCAGCGGTTCGGCGGCGGGAGCGGCGGCCAACGGTTTGGCGGTGGGCAGGGCTTCGGCTTTCTTCAACGGCGTCTTCTTCGCCGCCGAGTTGCCCGACTGCCCATTGCCCCCGGTCCCCTCGGCAAACAGGCCATTCACCTTGCCGGCAGGCACCCAATTGCCCGCAGTCCCCTGGCGCACCAGATGCTCGGTCTTGAGCCGCCCCTTAGCCGCCAGCGTTTTCAACTGCTCGGCCGAGACGGGCCCCGACTCTTTGCCATTTTCCGCAGTCTTACAATACCATTGGGACGCCATCGGTCGTCTCCGTGTTTACTGGCAACAACACATCCGGCAAATTACCTTGCCGGGTCACGTGCATGTCAATGAAACCAGGCGAACTGGGCTCGCGGCAGAGTTGGGGGCCGCAGTGGTCAGAAAATATTCCCGTACTTGGTGGATCAGCAGTCCGGCATACGGCTCGAAACGGCTGCTGGGCGGGGGCCGAGTAAGAGAAGGGCGATTTTCCGGGACCGGACGAAGGTCCCCCCAGATCGTCACCCAGCGCACCCCAAAGGAGGCCAATCACCAGTCCGGCACCAACAGCCGAAAAGAGAACCGCCTGCTGTCGGCAGAACGCCCCGCCTCGCGGAGACCGCAAAAACGGCGTTGCCAGCGCACCGATCGCCACCAGCGCCAAGATGACACCAAGGTACCATCCGGCGCCGAAGCCGATGGCGTCTTCTATCATCTTCTCGGCCATTCGCCGTGCATCGGCATCGGGGATCTTTTTGACCTCCGCCTTCGCGTCACTCATCGCCATGAAAAATCGTGCAATCACCACCAGGAACCACGTGGCCACGACCGCCCCCCAAGCGCAGCCGCCCGCCGCGCCGAACATGGTCACTCGGCCCTTATCGGCAATCGAGGCACCAACCCCAACCGCCGCCAGTAGCGAGATCGCGAGGATGACTTTGCCCTCGGTCGCGTCGACCCCGTCGACACTTCCGGACATCCCCATGATGCTTATCTCCAGCCAAGGCAGCAGCACCGAGAACCCCAACAGCGCCAGACACGCCGTTCCGACAATCATGCAAACCAACTCGGCCTGTTCGAGGCCTTTCTCGCCCGGAGGCCCGCCGCGTGGCGCATAGGCCGTTCGGCCACCTCTCGCTCGCCCGCCGATGGCGCGAGCGGTGGGGCTTTCGGTTTGAATGGCGAACGGATTGGCCGGTTCGCCCGTGTTGACAACCGGGACGCCCGGCACCGCTTGCACCGGCGCTGCGTTAGGGGGCACCTCCGCCACTTCGACGACTTGTGGTGCGGCTTCGGCCACCGGAATCGCATCGAGTACAAGCCCCGCCTGGGGAACCGTCGGCGACTGAGGCTGCGCGGGAACCTGCGGCGCGGCCGCCGACGGCGGATCGTCCAGCGGCTTGGCGACCAGCAGTCCGCTCGGCTTGGATTGCGGGGTGGTAGTTGGTGCCTCGGGAAACAGCCCTTTGGCTCGCGTTGCCTGAACCCACTGGCCCTGGGGTCCCTGGCGCAGCAGATGCGTGGGCAAAAGCTTACCCTGGCTGACCAGCGTCTTGAGCTGCTCACCGGAAAACGGACCGTACTGCTTGCCCTCGATTTGACAGAACCACTGTTCCGACGCCATGCCTCACCTCGCCTGCGTGTCGATGATGTCCGTTAGGGCGGAGCCGACACTACCTCTGACAGTTTATCGCCCGCGACCGGCACGAGCCAGGAAAAACGCCCCCTATAGCCAGCGTATTCCGTCGACCGCTCGATGGCAAGCCGGGACTACATGGTTCTTCGCTACGACGTTTTGCGTCGTCACGCAGTGCCCGGACGTTATGCATTCCGGTGCAGCCGTAACTCGTTGCAACGAAACAATTTCCGCAGTCCGCGTTAGCCCGCAGCTTAACTCGTTTAACGCCTAGCCGAAGGCGCCGGCCTTTCTTGGTGGTGGAACGCCACAGAAGCCGGCGCCTTCGGC
>CAYUIQ010000080.1:0-31452 GCA_964444795.1 uncultured Planctomycetaceae bacterium | reverse complement strand
ACTGTGGCACGGGATTCGGCGACCACCATCTTCATCTCGTCGACGGCTTCTTGGGTGACCACACCCTTTTCGATCGCCTGTTCGGCCCTTTTCAGAGCGGTTTCGGCGACCTCCCGCTTCCTCTCGGCCAGTACCATCTCGTTTTCAATCTTCTTCATCTCGAGTTCAAACTCCCCGCCCTTGGCCAGGTATCTCTCGCGACTGAGCATTGCCACCTTGACGGCCGCCTCGGCCACGGCCAGCGCGCTGTCCCGCTGCTGCTGGGCGGCGGCAAGGGCTGTCTCAGCCTGCTGGAAGGTTGCCCGGGCTTGAGCCACGGCGGCGCGCTGCATGATCGCCTCCTCGCGCAACGACGAGTCGTCCAACCGAACCAGAAGATCGCCCTCTCTGACGACGGTCCCCTCGGGCACGATCCGCATGACTGTCGCCTGGCCCTGAACGTCGCTTCGGATCTCCAACCTATCCGCCGTCTGCAGTGTACCCAGTTCCCAAATAGTCGATTCGATTCGTCGCCGCAACGCTTTCGCCTGATCGGGAGGTAAGCCGAGGAAATTGCCGTCCCGTTCGCCGGATGAGCGGTCCACCGTCTGGGCAGTCACTTCACCCGGCGGACAACTCAGTGCGGCACAAACTAGCACAATCCCCGACAGCGAACCGATGGAAACACCCGTGTAGGTCTTCATGAGTGGAGCTTCCTATGCTGGAGTGAAAATGGGTTCAACGGCCGACCGATTGCCGAACGACTTCGACCGCGTAATCCGCCTTTTCGTGAGACGCCTGCAATAGGTGCCAAATCAACTCGGCCGTTGCCTCGATCTTCGCGGGATCCTCGACGGCAATTTCGATCCGGCTGAGCTCGTACCGCTCGGCCTCTCGGGACCCGGCGCGTGCGTTCACTGCGACGTCGCCCAACCGGGATCGCATAGTCGACAAGGGGACGAAGACTTGCAGCTCGGCGTCGCCGCGCCGGCCGGAATCCTTCGCCGACGGCAATGCGCTTGCTTTGGAAACCACGCCCACGATGAGGAAGTAGGTCCGGTCGATTCGGATGTTCTTGCCTATCGGCTCCTCGTCGAGAAATAGCTTGCGGGTAGTTTCGCGAGTAATTACCGCCACGTTTCCGCGCTGCTTGAGATCCATCTCGGTGAGAAACCTGCCGCGGGCGACTTCGAGTGTGTGCTCCCCGGCAAACGCCTCGGTGGTTCCGATCAACGACACGTCGGCGATCTGATCGCGATACAGGGCCCTGCCGGTCGTCTCGCGAACGGGGATCGCCCGGCGGATGCTGGGAATCGTCGCGACGATGCGACGGTAGTCACTCCGCGTCAGGCCATAGTCGACCACGCCTGAACCCGAGGGGGGCTGTGGCTTGACGCTCTTGACCATGACGACAAGCGTCTCGGCATTGCCGTCGCCGGCCGCCATACCGGCCAACGCCGCAGCCGCCGCGTAGACGGCCAATCGAGGAAACAGTCTCATGCGGTGGTCCTCCCAACGGGGAAACAACGTCCGTTTGCGACAGGTCGCCGGTTCCCAGTATATGGCATATCCCTTGCGGAAGCCATCACCCCGGCGGCGGGTCACGCCCACGCCTTGGCGACCGTCTCGATCCAATGGCGCGCGATCAATTCGTGGCCCTGTGGCAGCGGATGCACGCCGTCCCAGATCCAGTGTGACGGGTCGGCGCGCCGGGCGGCTTCGTCGAAAATGTCCTGCATCGGAAGCAGAATCGCCTGGTACTCGGAAGCCAGTTCCGCCACGATTGGCCGAAGCCGATCGATCTGGCCCCGCCATGCTTCCCACGCGTCCTTGACTCGCGTTACCGGCAAGACGAACGGCTCGAGCAAAACGATCTTCAGCTCCGGATTCGCTTGGCGAGACTGTTCCAACAACGATCGATAGTCGGCCTCGAAGGCGTCGACGTCCACTTCCTTGTTCGATCGCACGGCGCGGCCGACGTCGTTGACGCCGATCAGGATCGACAGCACGTCCGGCTTCAGATCCAAGGCATCTGCCTGCCAGCGATCTTTCAAATTGGCAACCGTGTTGCCGCTGATGCCGCGGTTGAGGAAAGTGAGCTTCGCCTCGGGCATGTCGGTGTGAAGTCTTGAGGCGATCAGGTAGACATAGCTGTGTCCGAGATAGTGATTTCGGTCCTGTTGATTGCGACCCCACTTCATATCGGTGATCGAGTCGCCCTGAAACAGCAGCGTCGCGGCCTGCTTGATCTTGGGCAGGCGGTAGTCGTATCCGGCGACTCCCGGCGCGCTGGGGCGGGACTCGGCCGCCACGGCCCCGGCAGATGCCACGGCCGTGGAGACACAGGCCGCCGCCGACCTGATAAACGTACGCCGATTCAGTTCAACCATTGTCATTCACTCCACAAGTAGGACGAAGACCACCTCGTACCGGGCGCGGGAACGCGATCCGAAAGACGTCATTGTCCGTTCCCAAAAGCCGACATTTCCCCTTTGGGTTGAGCCCGAAGACGATCCAAGCTCGCCATGTCGCAATTATAACACGCTGCGTCCCGTCTGGATGGTACAATGACGGACACTGGAACCGGGCGCGACGCCTGGTGATGATACCGGCGGAAGTGCGCTGCAACGGCGACGTGCGACAAGAGAGGACATTGCTTTGGTACACACAACAAGAACAGGTTCCGTGGGCAACCTCCTCGCGGTCGTTGGTCTTCTGCTAATATCCCACGCTGCTTCGGCGCAAGTGGCTACCCGTCGTGATGACACAAGTACTTGCGGCAGAGAACAGCTATCTCTCGACGGCGCCTGGGAGATTATCTTCGATCCGGAGAATATCGGCCGAGAGGCCGATTGGCACCAGCAGCAGGTCTTCTCATCGCGTGTCGACCGGCGCGAGATTCGCGTGCCGAGCTGCTGGGAGGAGATCGAACGGGACTACGAAGGCGTCGCCTTCTACGGTCGGAGTTTCTCCGTGCCCGAGTCTTGGCAAGGCAAGACCGTCCGGCTGCATTTCGATGCCGTGAACTTTGCGGCCAAAGTCTGGCTGAACGACCAGACCGTGGGCTCCCATGAAGGCGGTTTCACGCCTTTTGAGTTTCGCGTCGACGAATGGATCAGACCGGGCCGGGAGAACACGATCACCCTACGCGTCGTCGGCCCGATTCTGTTGCAGGACAAACGAGTAGACGACATGGGGCCGATGGAAACGCCGCAATGGCGCGGGGCGATTGCCGGCGGCATCTGGCAACCGGTCAAGTTGATCGCCACCGATGACGTCTATATTGAGGATGTGTTCATTGAGCCGAAGATCGCCGACGACACCGCAACGTTCCACCTGGAACTGGTGCATGCGGGAGAAAAGGCCATGCCCGTCCAGGTCGAGATTCCTATCCGCTCCGTCCAACAGCCCGATCGGATTGTCGCAACGATTCGTAAATCGCTGGACCTGAAACCGGGCTCGAACCAGCAGAGTTGGACGCTGGACGTTCCGGACGCAACCTACTGGTCGCCGGACAATCCGCATCTTTACCGCGCCTGCGTGAGCGTGGTATGCGACGGCACCGTCAGCGACCGCTGGAGTACCCGCTTCGGGATGCGGGAATTCACGATTCGGGAAAAGAAGTTCTACCTCAACGGCGAACCACTCTACCTGAAAGCCACCTTCTTCGAGGGGCTCTACCCGGTCCGCCTGGCTTATCCCGACAGCCGCGAAATGGCGATCCGCGAGATTCGGCTGGCCAAAGAGGCGGGCTTCAACATGATCCGCCCATGGCGAAAACCGCCCCCGCCGATGTGGCTCGATCTGGCCGACGAGATGGGTGTGCTGACCGTGGGCTCCCTGGCGATTGAGTGCATGGATTTTCCGGTCCAAACGCCGCGGCTCCCGGGGTGGGTTGAAAACGAAGTGCGCCGAAGCATCCTCCGCGACCGAAACCGCGCTTGTGTGGTGCAGTGGGAGCTGTTCAACGAGTTGAAGCGCCCGGTGCTCAAAGAAATGCTGCATCCGATGGCAATGCTTGCCCGCCGGCTCGATCCGACGCGTCTGATTCTGGACGAGTCGGGCGGGTGGGCGCAAGGCGCGAATATGTATCTTCCCTACGAATCCGAACCCACCAAGTTCAACGACATTCACGACTATCCCGGACAACAGATCAACGAGGAGGTCTACAACAAACTATTGCTGACCGGCAGCAAGAGCCATGAAGAGATGCGGGCGATGGGGCTTCGGGGCAGATTGCCGGGCAGAAACGTGGTCCCGGGACTGATGACCGTCTTCTCCGAATTGGGTTATGGCAGTCTGCCCGATCTGGTCGACAACAACGAACGTTTTGCGAAGATTGGCAACCCCATTGCACCGCCCACGGTCTACCATCGCCGCCTGGCCGATCAGCACAGGCAGGCATTGAAAGAGAGCGGGTTCGACGAGATTTATCCCGACCTGAAGCAGTTCTGCCTCGACCAGCAGCACATCCACGGTACGGCGAACCGGCGCATGATCGAAGCGGTGCGCTGCAACGGGGAAGTTCAAGGCTATTGCATTCACGCTCTGACCGCGGGCGACTGGATTATCGGCGCGGGACTGCTCGACCTGTTCCGCAATCCGAAGACCTACGCTTATGAAGGCACCAAGGCAGCCAACCAGCCGCGTATCATTTCGATCCGCGTTCGTCCTCGCAATGTTTATGCCCAGCGAGGAACGAAGATCGAAATCACCGGCGTGAATGAACTGGATGCGGTCCAAGGGAATCTGAAGGTAGAGGTAGTCGCCAGTGACGGCCGAATCGCTTTCACAAAGACCGTCAAAGCCAATATGGCCTCGGGGATCACGCAGCTTTTCGGCGAGAAGGTCGATACCAAGGCACTCCAGGGGACGTATACGGTAAAGGCGCGAATTACGATGAGCGACGGCTTGCCGATTGCCGGGAACGAGTACCGCTTCGACGTGTTCACTGCCGAGCAACTGGCCGTTCCCAGGAATCGCATCGCGGTTCTCGACCCGAGCAATTCGCTGAAGCCCTTCTTAAGGCGTGCGGGGATCGCGTTTGTGGAATTCGATGCGAGGACCGACCGTTCCCTTGGGGTGTTTGTTTCGCGCACCGTAGCGAACACGCCGGAGCAGAGGAAGCTTTTCGGCGAACTCGCGGAGTTTGTCAAGGCGGGAGGAACGGCCGTCTACTTACAGGGAGGTGGACCGAGAGTCCCGTGGGGCAAAGCCGGGCAAGCATCGCCCCTGCTGCCTATTGACGCACCTGTGAAACGAGCCATGGGCCATTGGATATGCATTCCGCGGATGGTACGCGATCACCCGGTGTTCGACGGCCTCCCGGCGGACTGTATGATGGGCCCGATTTACGAAAACGTTTGGGCCCAGAGCACGCTGCTGGACGTCGGCGGAGAAACCATCGCCGGCGCGATTGGCTATGACTGGTTTCCCGATTACGACTTGAGCCGGCGCCACTACTATGGCCCCGGCGACACGTGGTGGGGAAGCGATATGGCCATCGCTCCGCTCGGCAAGGGCCGCTGTATTGTCTGCCAACTCCGCCTCATCGAAAACCTCGGCAAGGACCCCGTGGCCGACAAGATTCTGTTCAATCTGATCGGGTTTGCTTCGGGTGCCTAGCACACCTGTCCCATGCGGGACCTACGGCAAGGGCTCAAAATCGCTGCCCAGCAGGCGGTACCAAGCGGCCAACTCGGATAATTCGCGGCGGGCTCGCTGGCTCCCTTGCACGAACGTCACCGGGCGCGGGGCAACCAAGGCGGCCAGGTGCTTCACGTCGAAGCTCTCCAGCAGGCCGAAGCAAAACAACTCGGGCTTCTGGTTGACCCCCCAGTTTCGCTCGATCACCTCCTTCAGGCTTCCCAGCGAGCCGTGCAACTCGAGTTGACCGACGGCCTTTTCCTCCAGGCCCGCGGCGACAAGTGCGAAGACACTGGATCGAGGACCGACGGCAACCAACCTCACCGGTCCGCTGGCGTGTTTGGCCGTCGCCCATCTGGCAACCGCCGCGACCTGACTGGCCTGCAATCCCAGCGGGCGATCTCCCACCCCGGCGACCAGCAGGGCAAACAAATAGTCGCGACTGGCAATCTTGGACTCGCCGAAGTAAAACGGATCGACGGCGATCACCCGATGGCCGGAATCCAGTAGCTTGACCGCTTGGCCCGCGGCGCCGTGACGGCCGGTGTCGGCCACGAGGATGGCGGTCTTCGTGGGGTTGCCCCGGGACAGTTCCACCGCCGGAACCGTCCAATCGCCACCGATCGAGAGCCTCCAGAACTTCGCCTTCAGCCCCGACAACTCTTCCCCGCCGAAATCGACGGCCACGACCTTATAGTCCTTTGCCCGGACAATATCGCGCAGCAGCGCTCGGCGCCGTTGTTGCCATGGGACGGCCACCTGCTTGTCGGCGGGCAGCTTGGCATCCAGGGGCAGTGGCTTGGCCAGTTCCATCGCCAGGGTGTGAAAGTCCTGGTTGTCCGCCGGCAGTTCGACGTGGAGTTCATCCGCGTTTTTCACCTCGTCACCCGAGGGGATCTCCTTGGCGTCGAAATCCTCGTCATCCGGATGAAAGAAGTCGCCCAACATTCGATACAGGGCCTGGCGATTATCCACTTCGTAGTTGTGCGTACCGGGATCGTCGTTGACGTGCGATCGCAAAGCGTCCTGCTTGCCGTACAGCTTGAAGATCGGCCCCGCGGCGTCCAGCAGCGGCTTCAGCGCATAGCCGGACTCGAAACAACAGTTGTCCTTGGAGTTGAAGGTCAGCAAAGTCGGCCGCGGGGCCATCATGGCGGTGAGGTGGGTGTAGTCGGCAATCGTGGCCAGGTCGTTGGGGGTTTGCTCCGAATCGCCAAGGTCCTTCAAGTGCCAGGCCCTGGTGCGAAAACTGGAATAGCCGGCCACGGGATTGGAAAGTTTCACCCGGGTGTCGAGAGAACTGATGACGATCGTTTGCCAACCGCCGCCGGACAGCCCGGTGACCGCCACCCTCTCGGGATCGGCGTGCTTGAGACTCAGGAGCACGTCCAGCCCTCGTGTCATCGACAGGTAGAAGGGCGCCAGGCCGTTGGTTCCGCAGAGGTCGATTTGGTTCATGCGGTAGTGTGCGAAGCCGTCGCTGCGTAGTTGGCCCATGCCCAACCATTCGACGTTCAAGGCGATCATGCCCCGCTTGGCCTGGTTGATGCAGCGAATCTGCTTGGGCGGATACTGCTTGCCCAGGGCCGTATGGCCGTTGACGTTGAGAATCACCGGCACCTTGCCGGAGAGTTTCTCCGGTTCGTAGAGCAGGGCCGGAATCCACAATCCGGGCAGGGCCTCGAATCGCAGTTTCTTGATGCGATAGCCCGGCCCGCCGGGGATGGTCTGGAGCCACTCGACCTTGGTCTTCGCGTCGCGCCAGGCGACGGCCCGACCCCGATAGACGATCCGCTCCAACACGTCGGCTCGCATCCGCTCGGCCAAGGCTTGCCATTGGGCGGCCGTTTTCACCTCGGGCATTCTCGGGACGCGGCTGTCGCAATAGTTCTGAACTTCAAGTTGCGACAAGGCCGGGCCGATAATCTCGCGGCCCAGCAACTTTCCCACGTCGGCCGCATCGACGCCGCCCGCATCGACGGCGTAAAGGGGCGTGGCAGAGGCGACGATCGATCCAAGCAATAGCGGATAGACAAAGCGTGTCATGACGAACCCTCACGAGAATGCGCCCATGGATAGCGGATCAACGGCCCTTACGCCGCGGTCTTGCCGCCGGGTGTAGGGGCCCTGTGACTTTCGGCGGCTCTTCAGTGCGGATTCCACATCCCGCGGCAGACTGTCCGATTGCCACGCAGACAGCATAAGCAGGGTACTCAGGTCATGTCAACTGTTTGTGGACCGTGCCCGTAAGCTCCTGTTAACAGCACGACTCCCGGCGAAGTCCGCCGCACTTTCCGACCGCCGTTCACATCAAGGAATACGAAAGGCATTACAAAACGATATGTTAGCCAGAGCTGTCCGAAAGCCTCGCAATGGTTTCGCCCCGATGGCCGGCGTGGACCCCACTCGAAGTGGGGGGGTCCTAAGCAGCAGGGGCTGTGGGGAGGGCCACTCGATCTGACTCAACGTGTTGGCCATGATGCCGTTAGCAGCCCGTGGCCGCCCTTATCCCGGATTATTCATGCCCCTGGAGGTTGTGTGACACACCGTCGTAGCCACGTTCGCCAGAACGTGGTCGTAACCATTAGACGCACCCCACGTTCTGGCGAACGTTGCTACAAACCGATGAGCCATCCGGGCTACTGCCTCCGGCCTGTGCCGCCGGTGTCAGCTCCTGCGAGGTATCCTTGGTGAAAGCGAACCGGACGGGTCAATGACCCTGCCAACTTTGGTACAATGCGGAACTTCCCCCGGTCGAAGATCGTCCAACCGGGGGTGACGCTGCGCGCCAAGACGAGTCGCCAAGTGCATATCCGCGCTGGCGGCAAGAACGTCCCGAATCCTCCTTTGTGCAATGGAGCTTCCCAATGAAACGACTGGCAACCATCCTCCTGACCTTAGCTACCGCCGCGGCGAGCCCGGCGGGCGAAATCGGCTACGTCGAAGACTTCTCCCTGGCCACCGACCGCGGCGCGCCGCTGGAGCAGTTGATCCCCGGCACCGAAGACCACTTCTACTACCACGCACTGCATCTGCAGAACAACGGGCAATACGACAAGGTGGACGAACTGCTCAAGCCGTGGATCAAGACACACAAGTACACCGCCCGGGTCCGCGAAATCCTCAACCGCCAGGCGCTGCTGAAGTATGAGAAGAACCGGCAAGCATCGCTGGAGTATATTCGCGAGCAACTCGGCATCCAGTTCAACCATCAGAAAGAGATTCTGGGACAGAAGCCCGATCTGCCAACCGCGTTGGACCAGAAACGGATCGCCCGCGAGACGTTGACCGGCCTCGCGCTGACCCGCCATCGCAATCTGGACGGGTTCGAGGACACGGCGCTCGATTGGCTCGTCGGCGAGGAACTCAACGCGGAGCGGCGCCGCCACCTGCTTTCGCGGCTGACGCGTCCCGACTATCCCAATCTGGCCAAACTGGTGGTGGACGACCTGAACACCAAGGACAGCCGCGGCTTTGGCAGTTTTCCGATCCACAAGCAACTGCTGCTAGTGCAATTGGAGCAGTGCCAGAAGCTGAAGCCGGATCTGCTGAACCAGACGCACTTTGTCAACGCCTACCTGACCAAGCTGCATCCCGGCGCGGACGTCGACTGGCAACGCGACCCGGAAGCTCACCGGGCGTATCTCGACCGGCTCGAAGCGTTCGCCGGGCGACTGGCCCCCGTCCATAACTCGCTCAAGGCCCATGTTCTCTACCACCGCATGGTGTTCGACCGCTCCCGCGGCGTTTACGATCGGCAACGCCTGATGACGTATCTTAAGCTTCCTCGCCCGGTGGGCTACATCAACGCGGAGTTCATGAAGCTTGAGGACAGCCGCCGGCATCCGGTCAACTTGGGCGCCAACTATCAGCCATTCACACTGCTGCCGCCGGTCGGCAACGACGAGCCGCTGGTCCGCGGTTATCTGCACCACTTCTTCGTCGACGACAAGGACTACAAGGCCTTCGAGCCGTACGTCAACGATCTCTATCTGAAACACAACTTTGCCGAGACCAAGATCGTCAGCAACCCGGGCGATGATCCGCAACGGTGGTACGCGATGCTGCCGGCGGCCCAATACAAGGCGCTGAAGGAGCGGATCGATCTCGACTTTGCCCCCACCAACAAGGAGCTGTTTGCCGCCGACGAGCCGGTCTCGCTCGACCTGGAGGTGAAGAACGTCGCCACGCTGATCGTCAAAGTGTTCGAGATCAACACACAAAACTTCTATCGCCAGAACCTGGCGCCGGTGGATACCGACATCAACCTGGACGGGCTGGTCGCCAACGAGGAAAAGACCTACCAGTACGACGACCCGCCGCTGCGGCGGGTGCGGCGCCATTTCGAGTTCGCTTCGTTGGCCAAGCCGGGCGTCTACGTCGTCGACTTCATCGGCAACGGCAAGAGCAGCCGGACCCTGATCCGCAAGGGAAAACTGAGCTACCTGATGCGCATCGGCACCGCCGGGCATGTCTTCACCGTGCTGGACGACAACAACCGCAAAGTTCCCAAGCCGACGCTCTACCTGGGCGGACACGAGTACACGGCCGGCAAGGACGGCACGATCACCGTACCCTTCAGCACCAATCCCGCCCAGCAGCGGATTGTGCTTGCCGGCGGCGGAATCTGCTCGTTGGACTATTTCCAACATCAGGCGGAGAGCTATTCGCTGCAGGCGGGGATCTACGTCGACCGCGAATCGCTGCTACAGCGCAAGAAGGCACAACTGGTCGTGCGACCGGCCCTCTATGTGTGTGGTACGCCGGTGACGCTCTCGGTGTTGGAAGACGTACGGCTGGTGATTACTTCGACCGATCACGACGGCGTGTCGACCACCAAGGAAGTCGCCGATTTCAAGCTCTTTGAGGACCGCGAGTCGGTCTACGAGTTCCAGGTTCCCCAGCGGCTGGCGTCGATCGGCTTCGCGCTTCACGCCAAGGTGCGGAACCTCAGCCAGAACAAGAAGATCGACCTTTCCGCCAGCCAGAAGTTCGCGCTGAACCAAATCGACACCACCGACAAGATCGAGGATCTCTACTTTGTCCACGCCGACGGCACGTACGCGATCGACCTGCTGGGTAAGACGGGCGAGTCGAAGCCCGACCGACCCGTGCAGCTTGTCGTCAAACACCGCGACTTCAAACAGCCGGTCGAAGTCTCGCTGCAAACCGACGCGGGCGGACGCGTCACGCTCGGCACGCTGGCCGACGTGGCTTGGGTCAAGGCGACCGGTCCGCAACAAACTTCGCACACCTGGAACCTGCTCGACGACGCCCACAGCTACGGTCGCTCGCTGCACGGCACGGCGGGCCAGCCGATCGAGTTGCCCTACATGGGCTCGCAAGACAAACCGGCCCGCGACCAACTGTCGCTGCTGGAGCTCCGCGGCGATACGTTCGTGGCCGACCGCTTCGACGCGATTTCCATCGGCGACGGGCTGTTGAAGTTGGCCGACCTGACGCCCGGAGATTACGACCTGCTGCTCAAGCGCGGCGGCATGAAGATCCGTGTGCGCGTCGCGGCCGGAGAAGAGCGCGACGGCTACGTGTTGGGCAGAACCCGGCAACTCGAAGTGCGTGGCAGTCGGCCGCTGCAAATCGCCGACATCGAGACCGACGACGAGACCGTCACCGTGCGACTCGGGCACGCCTCGAAGTTCGCCCGGCTGCACGTCTTCGCCACCCGATATCAGCCGGCCTATTCGGCCTACGCGGATCTCGGCCGGATCCGCGATTCCGAGCCGTACGTGATCACCCCAGTGGTGGCCGAGTCGGTCTATCTGGCCGGGCGGAGTATCGGCGACGAATACCGTTACATCATCGACCGCAAGTATGCGAAACAGTTTCCAGGCAACATGCTCAAGCGGCCGGAGTTGCTGTTAAACCCCTGGGCGATCCGCAACACGGAAGCGGGCCGTCAGGATGCCGCCGAGGGTGACGAACTGGAAGGTCGGGGCGGCGACCGACACTCGGCTGTTGGCCGATACGGCGGTAAGGCCGCGTCGGGCGTAGGACACAGTGATTTCTCCAACCTCGATTTCCTCGCCAGCGGATCGGCCCTGCTGCTAAATCTGGCCCCCGACGACAAGGGTCTGGTGAAGATCGGCCGCAACGAACTCGGCCCGCACCAGCAATTGCATCTGGTGGCCGTCGATCCGCGCAACACGGCCTTCCGCGTCGTGTCGCTTCCGGAAGTGAAGGCCGCGCCCCGCGATCTGCGGCTGGCCACTGGGCTGGACCCGGCGGTCCATTTCACGCAGCAGAAGCAGATCGGCGTCGTGACCAAGGGCGAGAAGTTTGAGCTGGCCGACGTCACTTCGTCGAAGTTCGAGGCCTACGATAGTCTGGCCAAGGTTTACGCGTTCTTCTCGACGCTCAACGGCGACGCGAATCTGGTCGAGTTCGGCTTCATCCTCAACTGGCACAAGATGGACGAAGAGGAAAAACGGGCCAAGTATTCCAAGTATGCCTGCCACGAGTTGAGCTTCTTCATCCATAAGAAGGACCCCGAGTTCTTCAAGGCCGCCGTGCAGCCCTATCTGCGGAATAAGAAGGACAAGACGTTTCTCGACCACTGGCTGCTGGAAGACGATCTGGCCGAGTATCTCAAGCCCTGGGCGTACGACCGGCTCAACGTCGTCGAGCGAACGCTGCTTGCTCAGCGGATCGACGGCGAGGGGACGCACACGGCCCGGCACGTCCAAGACACATTCGACCTGATCCCGCCGAACATCGAGCAGTTCAACCGGCTGTTCGACACGGCGTTGCAGAGCAGTGCGTTGGACACCGACGACCGGTTCGGCCTGGCCGGTACGGTGGCGAGCTTGGAGACCAATCTGTCGTTGGTTGTGAGGCAGGAGCAGGAGTTGGCGCCGGAATCAGCGCTGCCGCCTCCGACCGCTGCGGCCGACCCGTTTGGCGCTGCGCCGGCTGCCCCCACCGAACCGGAGCCCGCGGATGAGGAGATGGGAGAAATCCTCGGCGTTGTTCCGCCGGAAACCCCCCTTGAGCAGGAGCGCCTGGCCCGTCGTCGCGACGGCAGGGGATCCGGCTACTTCGACGAAGATAAGAAGCAGCGCGAAGTCGCACGCCAGCTCTACCGCAAACTCGACAAAACACAGGAATGGGTCGAGAATAACTACTATCACCTGCCCATCGAGCAGCAGAACGCCGGCCTGATTACCGTCAACGCTTTCTGGCGAGATTACGCCGACGCAAAGCCGGGCGAGCCGTTCCATTCGGTCAATCTGGCCGAGGCCTCGCGAAACTTCCCCGAGATGATGTTCGCCCTGTCGATGTTGGATCTGCCCTTTGAATCGACCGAACACGAGACGGAATTCGACGCGGCCCGGATGACGCTCGCGGCCGGCGGGCCGATGATCGTCTTCCACCAGGAGATCAAACGGGCCGAGCCGGCGGCCGAGAAGACGCCGATCCTGGTCAGCCAAAACTTCTTCCGCCACGGCGACCGTTACCGCCACGTCGGCAACGAGAAGGTCGACAAGTTCATCACCGAGGAGTTCCTCACCCACGTCGTCTACGGCTGTCAGATCGTGGTCACCAACCCGACGTCGTCGCGGCAGAAGCTCGACCTCCTGCTGCAGATGCCCGTCGGCTCGATCCCGGTGAGCAACGGCAAGTTCACTCGCACTTTGCACGTTGACTTGCAGCCCTATCACACGGAGACCGGCGAATACTATTTCTACTTCCCGGTTGCCGGCGAGTATGCCCACTATCCCGTACAGGTCGCCAAGAACGAGCGGCTGCTGGCCCACGCGGATGCGTTTACGTTCAACGTGGTCGCGGAGCCCAGCAAGATCGACCGCGAGTCGTGGGATTACCTCTCGCAACACGGCACCGATGAGCAGGTATTGGCGTATCTCGACACGCACAACCTGAATCGGACCAACCTGGAGAAGATCGCCTTCCGCATGGCCGATAAGAAGTTCTTCCAGGCAGTGACCAAGCGGTTGGCCACGCGACATGTCTACAACAACACGCTCTGGTCGTACGGCATCAAGCACGACGTGACCCCGGCGGTGCGCGAATATCTGCAACATGCCGACGGATTCGTAACCCAATGCGGCGATTGGCTCGACAGCCCGTTGCTCGACATTGACCCGGTCGCCCGCATGGCCTACCAGCACATGGAGTACAGCCCGCTGGTCAACGCCCGGGCGCATCAACTGGGGCGGCGGCGGCAGATCGTCAACGAGCGGGTCCATGCACAGTATCACCGGCTGCTGAAGATCCTCAGCTATCGTTCGGCGCTGGACGACGACGACCTGATGGCCGTGACGTACTACCTGCTGTTGCAGGACCGGGTCGAGGAAGCGATCGAGTTCTTCGGCCGCGTGAACCCCAAGAAACTGGCCACGCGGTTGCAGTACGACTACTTCGCCGCGTATCTCGATTTCTACACGCCCGAGCACGAACTGGCCCGCGGGATCGCCGAGAAGTACGCCGACCACCCGGTCGACCGGTGGCGGGGCGCGTTTGCGCAGATCACCGAGCAGCTCGACGAGATCGAAGGCGACGCCGCGGAGGTGACCGACGACGAGGACCGCACCCAACTGCAGACGAAGCTGGCCGCCTCGCAGCCTTCGTTCGACTTCCGGGTTGAATCGAAGGAGATCGTGATCGACTACCAGAACCTTCGCCGGGTTCGCGTGAACTACTACCTGATGGACGTCGAGCTGTTGTTCAGCCAGAACCCGTTCGTGCAGAAGTATTCGAGCCAGTTCTCGCACATCCGCCCGAACGCCACCGCGCCGGTCGATTTGCCCGAGAAGGAGACGAGCTTCACGGTGCCGCTGCCCGAGCAGTTCCACAACCGCAACGTGCTGGTCGAGATCATCGGCGAGGGGCAGACCCAATCGCAGGCCTACTACAGCAACTCGATGGCCGTGCAGGTGATCGAGAACTACGGCCAGGTCCGCGTCACCGGCGCCGCCGACGGCAAGCCGCTGCCGAAGGTCTACGTCAAAGTCTACGCCCGACTGAAAGACGGCCGGGTCCAGTTCTACAAGGACGGCTACACCGACCTTCGCGGACGTTTCGACTACACGTCGCTGAACACGAACGAGCTGGACTTCACCGCCCGATTTTCGTTGCTGGTGCTCAGCGACGAGTACGGCGCGGTGGTCAAGGAGGCCGATCCGCCGAAGCGATAACTCGGTCGAACACAAAGGCGGGAGCCCGAAAACGCCGTTACTCCGCAAATAGGCGCTTCAGCCGCACGCCTTCGATTCCGCGGCCTGGGGACGGGTTGACTCGCCAGCGCACCTAGTGCCCGAGCAATCCAAATTCGCAGATTGCGACGCACGTGTTCCCTTCGACCGCATGCTCAGCGACAAACTTGACGAATCGAGTCCGATGCTTCTGACCGAATCGCACCGTCTGTAGAACCGGGTTGTTCACGACGTTGGAGAACTCGCCCTGCGCGGCGGGTGCATCCCAATCTTCTCCGTCATCGCTCAGGTAGACGGCGTACCGGTCGACCAGCCCGACGCGGCATCCGTCGTGGCGCGGCATGCAGAAGAACCCGCCCAGGTCGGTTTTCTTGCCAAGATCGATCGTCACTTCGTGCGGCGGGGCGAGCCGGCCCGTCTTCGGGCCGTGCGTGTGCCACATCGTGCCGAAATCGCCGTCGATCAACCGTGCGACCGGCGCGTCGGCCTCGTTGGCGAAACTGCAATCGACGATTTTCCAGCCGTCTTTGGCTATGTTGCCCGGGATCTTGCGGCTCGATTCGGGTTCGACCTTCACTAGGGGCGCCCGATAGAGGCCGACGCGGTTGATTGCCGGGCACGCCAGAGAGTCGACGATGCGAATCCGAACCTTCGAGGCGGTCGTTTTCGGCACGCGGAGCAGACGTTTGTATCCGATGGTCGTCGCCGAGCCGATCTGCTGCCACTCCCCGTCGGTCCACGTATCGACGGCCCACGCCTTGACTCTCTGGCCCAGCGGCACAAACTCCTGGACGGCCACGACATCGAAGGTGCGGGGGCGGCCCAGGTCGATTTCGAGACTTCCCGTCAACGTACCGTCGTCGGTAGCCCAGTAGGTGTCGTATTGGTCATCGGTTACGTTCGCGGCGGCGAATCGAGAGTCGTTGCCGCGTGTCTGCGAGGCGGCTGCTTGCCGCCCGGCGGCGAAATCGGTCTGGAAGAGTTCTTTCAGGTAACCGCCCAACTCGGCAAGCCGCTTGACGTCTTCCTGTTCGATCAGACCGGTTCGATTCGGCGCGATGCCGAAGTTGAGCGTCGAGTTGCGTCCCACCGAAGCGAAATAGACATCGACCAGATGCTTCAGCGACTTCGGATTCTCGTTAGGGTGCCAGTACCAACCGCGACGAAGCGGCGTGTCCGACTCGGCCGGCATCCAAAGTTCCCCGTCCTCGACGCCAACGCCCCGGAGGCCGCGATCGATCGGGTTTGCGAATCCGACGTGGGGGAAGCGGCACCAGTTCGTCTCGCCCGCGATGCCGCTTTCGTTTCCGACCCACCGGGCCGCTCCCGGTTCGCCGCTGCCGAACATCACGATGCCGCCTTGCAGATTCTCGGCCATAGTGAGGATCTCGGGAAATCGGTAATAGGTCTTCGCGTCGATCTTTCGCGTCTCGTTCGCGCCGCCGTAATAGCCCGAGCCGCCGTTGGCCCCGTCGAACCAGAGCTCGAAAAGAGGCCCGTAGTCGGTCATCACTTCGCGCCACTGGTCGTGGAAATATCGGACGTATGCCTCGCGGCCGTAGCCGGCGTGGTTGCGATCCCAGGGCGAGATATAGACGCCCAGCCCCAAGCCATGCTTCTTGCACGACCGGGCCAAGTCGCCCAGCACGTCGCCCTGGCCGTCTTTCCACGCGGTCGCCTTGACCGAGTAATCCGTATGCCGACTCGGCCAGAGGCAGAACCCGTCGTGATGTTTGGCCACCAGCACCAGACCCCGCATCCCCGCCGCCTTGCACGCGGTCGCCCATTGGTCCGTATCCAGGTCGGTTGGGTTGAACTGCTTGGCCGGGATATCGCCAAATCCCCATTCCTGATCGGTGTAGGTATTGAGGCCAAAACAGATCAACCCGATCATCTCCGAACGGTGCCAGACCATCTGGCCGTTCGTCGGCACGGGTCCACACGGCACGGGCGGCTCGACGGCCGAAGCGGCGGATGCGTTGAGGAGACTTGCCGCAACGAAGAACAGCATGAGGGCAGGGTAGGGGCGTACCATAATTAGTTTCCAGTCCGGCATTTTCTGTTGAGGTGTCATACGCGGTTCATCGAACCTTACATTTCAATTTCAGCTTCTTTGCGTCTCATCCAACCCGCAAACGCTTGGGCCCGCGAGTCGCCGGCGCTTTGCCCCTCTTGCGGATCCCATTGCACTTTGTGCCCGAGGCGAACGGCCACGTCGGCCCGAATACTTGTCTATTGTATGGCACTCGAACCTTGCCGGCGACCGCAAAAGGTCAAGAAAGCCTTGAAAGACGGCGCCCACCCGCTTAACATAGAGGCCGTTACGGCAAGGAAACTGATTTCACTCCCTCACCGCAGTCCCCAGGAGTAGTGTCATGAGACAGGCCGTCTTGAGTGTCGCCGCGTTGGCCGTTGTGTCGCTTGTTGTCAACACGGCATCGGCGCAGCCGCCGGAGAAACGTTCCGACGATCGCGGGTTCACTTTCGGCGGAGCTCCGGAGTACGATCGTCCGCCGCTGGCTAAGAACGACGCGGAGAAGCGGGCCTTGGCGGCGCTTGAGGAGATGGCCACGGGGCACTGGTATCTCAATATCACGACCCGGGAGGGACGCGTGTTGCGACAACTGACCGAAGCGGTCGGCGCAAAGCGCGTCGTCGAGATCGGCACCTCCAGCGGCTACTCGACCATCTGGCTGGCCATCGGCGCGCGCGCCGCCGGCGGCAAGGTCTTCACGCATGAGATCGACCCCGAAAGAGTCAAACTGGCCACCGCGAATTTCAAGAAAGCGGGCGTCGACGAGGTGATCACGATCATCGAAGGCGACGCCCACCAGACGGTCAAGCAGCACACCGAACCGATCGACGTACTGTTCTTCGACGCCGAAAAGAAGGGCTATCTCGACTATCTCGAACAACTGCTGCCACTGGTCCGCCCTGGCGGCCTGATCCTCGGCCACGACATGCACGGCCGTATGCCGGACCCCCGCTACATGAAAGCCATCACCAGCAACCCGGACCTCGACACGTCGTTTATCATGATGGAAAGTTACGGTATCAGTATGACGTTGAAGAAGCGGTAGTCAGGAGCGATTGCCAATGGCAAATGGCTGGAATCGACAGCAGGACGACGTTCACTTCAGGAGCAGACTTCGATGAGAAATACCTTTAGCGCTTTGCGATCTTGCGGCATCCCACTAGCCGCGATCCTCTGCCTTGGCTGTTCCTCGGCCTTTGCCGCGACTTCCGCCGAAGAGATACTCGATGTGACCGGCGTCGAGGGCGGTTTGGTGGTCCATCTTGGTTGCGGCGACGGCAAGTTGACCGCTCTGCTGCATGCCAACGACCGCTACCTTGTCCATGGCCTGGACGCCAAGCAGGCCACGGTCGCCGCGGCCCGCGCGCATATCCGGTCGCGCGGTCTCTACGGCCCGGTTTCCGTGCGGCAGTGGGACAGCGACCGGCTGCCCTATGGCGACAATATGGTCAACCTCGTGGTAATCAGCGGCGAACAGCGCGTATCGAGTGGCGAGATTGAGCGAGTCCTTGCGCCCCAAGGAAGCGTCGTTGTGCAGGGACTGATCGACACCCGCAACACGACGCTCGTTGCCCAATCTCCGCCGGTTGTCGGCGGTTGGGCCAGGTACGCCAAGCCGTTGCCCGACGACATCGACCAGTGGACCCACTACTTGCACGACGCGGGCAACAACGCGGTGGCCGAGGACGACCGTGTGGGGCCGCCCCGGCATTTGCAATGGAAATCGGGGCCGATGTGGTGCCGAAGCCACGAGTTTTCTTCCAGTGTGCAGGCGCTCGTTTCGGCGGACGGGCGCCTGATCGGCGTCCTCGACGAAGGAATCATCGGCCAGCCGCGCGGTGTTCCGGCACTCTGGGCACTCATCGCGCGCGACGCATTTAACGGCGTCCTCCTTTGGCGCCGGCCCTGCGGCCGGATCAATCCTCATGCTCTGGTGGCGGTCGGAGATAACGTCTACGTCACCTTGACCGCCAGGGGACCGCTTTCGATCCTCGATGCGGCCACGGGCGAGACGCGCCACACCTGTGAGGCAACCGGCAAGGTAAGCGAAATTGCGATGTGTGACAATCGGCTGATCCTGAACACGCAACTACCCGGCAAGCAGGGACGGTCCGGTTTGCACGTGGTTGCGGCCGATCCGGACGACGGTCACATCCTCTGGAAGAAGGCCGTCGGAGCCATTGCGCCGAACACGTTGGTTGCCGGCGAAGGCCGGGTCTGCTACTGCGACGGTGTGAACCTTGTCTGTCTGTCACTGGCCAGCGGCGAGGAAATCTGGCAGACCGCCGCGAAGCCCGGCGGAAGAGGGTACGCGGTGCTGTACAACGGGGCCGTGTTCCTCACCGGCGGCAGCACGAGGGCCTTCTCGCTGGAGACCGGCAAGGCGCTCTGGACCGGGCCCGACGGCAGCCCGCACGCCCGGAATCCTCCCGGACTCTTCGGAGCCGGCGGCCTGATCTGGTGCGCCTGGGGACACGTCGACCCGAGATCGTTCTTGTGGCAACACCGAGAAGAAACTCGCCAGGGATACGATCCGACGACCGGCGAGGTGCGGAAGACGGTCAGCGCCGATCGACTGGTGACCGCCGGCCATCACATCCGCTGCTATCCGCCCAAGGCGACCAGCCGGTATCTCCTGCTGAACAAACGGGGCGTCGAGTTCTTCGACCTCCAGGGCACCAACCACATGCGTGCCAATTGGACCCGCGGCGCGTGCGGTTTCGGCATGCTCCCGGCCAACGGCTTTTTGTATGCGCCGCCAAGTCAGTGTTTCTGCTACCCGGGTGTTCTGTTGACCGGGCTCAATGCATTGTCGGCCGCGCGCGAGGTCCCGGCGGCCGAGGCCGTCGAGGACGAGCCGCGTCTGGAGAAGGGACCTGCGTACGATTCTCTTGCCGCCGGCGCGTCGCGGCCCGACATGTCAACCGCCGACTGGCCGACCTACCGCCATGACGTCTTTCGTAGCGGATCCGTCAAAGCATCCTTGCCCGTTGAATTGGAGCGGGTCTGGGAGACACGGTTGTGTCCACCGGGCTTCGATCCCGCCGACGAAGTAGAGGACACGCCGATCCTTACGGGGCCGCTGGCAACGCTCGACGGTCCAACGCTCCGCGAGCGTCCCCGGGGAGGTCTTACTCCGCCCGTGGCGGCGGGAGGCAAAGTGTTCGTGGCCGAACCGGATGCGCACGCGGTTCATGCCGTCAACGCGAAAGACGGCAAACACCGGTGGAGTTTCGTCGCGGACGGACGCGTCGACTCTCCCCCTACCCTCTACCAGGGCCTCTGTATCTTCGGCTGTACCGACGGGCAGGTCTACTGTCTGTCCGCCGCGGACGGGCGACTCGCGTGGCGGTTCCGAGCCGCCCCGGAGGAACGTCATGTTTGCGTGATGGACCAACTGGAATCCGTCTGGCCGGTACACGGGAGCGTGTTGGTGCGCGACGGCAAGGTCTACTGTACGGCGGGGCGGTCCAGCCATCTGGACGGAGGCATCCGCGTCTACGCGCTTGATCCCCACAGCGGCAAGCTCGTGCACGAGGCACTGCTGCACAACGAAGAACCCGACGTATCGAAGTACGGCGGCAGGCCCTTCGACATGGAAGGAACACGATCGGATATTCTGGTTGCCGGCCGGGAAGACCTCTACCTGTACCAGCAAAGGCTCGGTTCCGATCTGACCCTTCGGGAAATGCCCCGCATCACCAAGCTCGGAGATCGCCAGGGCGAATCTCATTTGATGACCACCGACGGTTTTCTGGACAGGACGTGGTTCAACCGCACGTACTGGATGCACAGCGAGCGCTGGCCCGGCTATTACTTCACGTTCCGCGGGCCGAAATCCGGTCAGATTCTCGTCTTCGACGACACGACGACCTATGCCCTGAAAGTCTACACCGAGCGGCGCGGTCACAGTCCCGAGTTCCGCCCGGGGAGCGGTTACCATTTGATCGCCGACCGCAACACGACCAAACCGGTGCTAGACGCCATGGACATCGGTGCCGAGAAGGGACGGGGCTTTTCGCGGACGGAACTTCCGATCTGGTCTGAAAGGATTCCGATTCGCGTGCATGGTATGCTGCTGGCTGGTACACACCTTTACCTTGCCGGGGCGCCCGATCTGCCTCCCGAGGAAGGTGCCTACGAGGCGATGATCGGCAAGCGAGGCGCCGTGTTTCGGGTCGTCTCGACCTCCGACGGCAGCACGGCGGCGGAGTTCGAGATGCAGGAAGTCCCTGTCTTCGACGGCCTGATCGCCGCCGGTGACCGGCTCTACATGACCACCATGAACGGAACGTTGATCTGCCTGGGGGGAGCGAAATAGACCTTATATGGGAGTGAACAGGAGGAAACAGAGGGAGCAGAGAAGCTGACTGGTCTGGACTTGGCAAGGAAAAGAACAGGCATGCGCGTTGGGCACCATGAAACTGCCGGGCATTGTGCTTGACCTATTGATTGACTTTAGCGCAGAAAGATGCATCAAGAATGTCTTCCGTCGGATCGCTCCGGGCGGAATTCAGCAACTTGATATATCCTTCTCTGTTTCCTCTGTTCCCTCCTGTTCAAAAAAGACAGATTGGAACAGGAGGAAACGGAGGGAACAGAGAAGCTGATTGTTTCGAAGTTGGCAAGGGAGAGGGTAAGGCCTAAGTGCTGAGCTACATGAAACTGCTGGATATTCCGCTTGGTCTACTGATAAACTTCAACGTGGAACGGCTAACCGAAGGCGTGTCCCGGCTGATACTCCCCGGCGCGAATGTGGCAACTTGATATGACCGTCTCTGTTCCCTCTGTTCGCTCCTGTTCAAAAAGGACAAGTTGGAACAGGAGGAAACGGAGGGAACAGAGAAGCCGATTGGCTCGGATTTGGCGAGGAAGTGAACATGTATCCGTTTTACCGACCGTATTGAGTAACCTGAATCGCTGGATAGTGTGCTCGGCCTACTGATTGACCACAACGTAGAAAGACTAACCGAAGACGTGTCCCGGCTGTTCTTCCCAGTCTCGAATTCAGCAACTTGACATACCCTTCTCCGTTTCCTCTGCTTTCTCCTGTTCAAAAGAAGAGTTTGGAACAAGCGGAAACGAAGGGATTGCATGTGAGGGTTAAAGGACATGAATAGGGGGAAAAGGGAGATGCGAAACCAAAACCTCACCCGGCGTGGCTTCTTGCGTGATAGCGCCGTTACGGCGGGCTGCTTTGTCGTTCCGTGCTCGGTGCTCGGCACAAAGACGAGCGAGGGAGCCCAGCGCGAGAAGCGCCCTCCCAGCGACCGGCTGAACATCGCCGGCGTGGGACTGGGTGCGCGGGGCTTGGGTAATATGGAAAAATGCGAAGGCGCCAATATCGTTGCCCTGTGCGACGTCGACTGGCGCCTGGCCGCGACGGCCCTGGAACGTTACCCCGAGGCGGCGAAGTACCGGGACTTCCGCAAGATGCTCGATGAGGAAAAGGGTATTGACGCGGTCGTGGTATCGACGCCGGACCATACCCACGCGACGATCGCCGCCGAGGCGATGCGACGGGGAAAACACGTCTACGTCGAGACGCCCCTTACGCACGACGTCTGGGAAGCCCGGCAGTTGGCCCGGCTGGCGAAAGAGACCGGGGTGACGACGCAGATGGGCAACGAACGCCATTCGGGAGCGGGCATTCGCCGCACCGTCGAGATGCTCTGGGGCGGCGGACTCGGTCCGGTCCGGGAAGTCCATTGCTGGACCAACCGGCCCCAGTGGCCGCAGGCCGTCGATCGGCCCGAGGGGAAAGCACCCGTGCCCTCGGGATTGGATTGGGATCTCTGGCTCGGCCCGGCTCCCCAGCGAGCCTTCCAGCCGGCCTACCATCCCTACCGCTGGCGAGGATGGCTCGATTTCGGCACCGGGGCGCTGGGCGCCATGGGATGCCACCTTCTCGACGCCGCGTTCTGGGGCCTCAAACTGGGCGAGGCCCAATCGTTTTCCGTGGAGGCCGAATCGACGGGCGTCCACGGCGAAACGTATCCCGAGGCTTCGACCGTCCGCTACCGTTTTCCCGCCCGGGAGGACCTGCCGCCGGTGACGATTACCTGGTACGACGGTGGACGCCGCCCGTCTCGCCCCGACCAGTTGCCGTACCTCCGGGAAGTCGGCAGCAACGGCTCGATCTTTGTCGGTGACGAACATACGATGATGTTCGGGCCGACGGTCTTCGGCACGAACCCCGGCCAAATTGGTCCGCGAACGATTCCGGAGTTTGCCGACATCCAAAGCCGGAAGCCCTACCAGAAGATCCGAGCGGTGAAGGAAGGCGATTGGACGAAAGGCAACCGGCACATGCAGGAGTGGATCGCGGCCTGCAACACGGGAACGCAGCCCTGTGCCAGTTTCGCGTACTCGGCTCCGCTGACCGAAATGGTGTTGCTGGGCAACGTGGCCCTGCAAAGCGGAGCGCCGTTGGAGTGGGACGCCCGGAAGATGCGGGTCACCGGCGCCCCCGAAGCGAACCGCTACATCCGCGGGGAGTATCGAGAAGGATGGAGCCTGTGACGTGGACACCCGGCGTTTGTTCGAAGCCCACACGTTCCCGTTGGGGAAACAAAGTCGCAACGAAAAGAAGAAAGAAACATGAGAACACTACTCGCTGCCATCGTGCCCTTGGTTGTGTCGCTTCTGAATCCGTCCGCTCCCCAGGCCGCTGAGCGTCCCAACGTGGTCCTCATCATGGCCGACGACCTCGGCTTTGCCGACCTGGGATGTTATGGTTCGGAAATCGAAACACCCAACCTCGATTCCCTCGCCGCCGGCGGGCTGCGGTTCACGCAGTTCTACAATACGGCCAAGTGCCATTCGTCGCGGGTGTCGCTGATGACGGGACTCTACTGCGACCAGGCCGGCGGTGCCAAGCTGAGCCGCGGCGCGACCGTCGCGGAAGTGCTTTCGGAGGCCGGGTACTTTACCGCCATGGTCGGCAAGTGGCACCTCGGCGGGCAACCCACCGACTTCGGCTTCGGGCGCTACTGGGGGCATCTATCCGGAGCGACGAACTTCTTCACCGGTGACAGTAGCTTCCGGCTCAACGGCCAGCCGTGGGAAGTTCCCGAGACCCTCAATGGCCGTCCCTTCTATACGACGCACGCCATTACCGACTTCGCGATTGAGTTTCTCGAAGAGGCCGCCGCCGAAGACAAACCGTTTCTCCTGTACGTCGCGTTCAACGCACCACATTACCCGCTGCAGGCGCCCAAGGAAGCGATCCAGAAGTACGATGGCCGCTACGACGGCGGTTGGGACAAACTTCGCGTCAAGCGGCACCACCGCCAGGTCGAGTCGGGTCTACTGCCGGCGCGGTGGAAGCTCAGCCCGCGGCCCGATCATGTGCCCGCCTGGGATAGTCTGGGTGAAGAAGAACGCCGGTGGGAAGCCGACCGCATGGAGGTCTTCGCCGCCATGGTCGATCTCGTCGACCAAAACGTCGGCCGGCTCGTGGACTGCCTGAAGGAAGCGGGTACTCTGGACAACACGCTGATTCTGTTCTGTTCCGACAACGGCGCCTGTCCCTTCGAGCGCACCCGAGGCCGCCATCTGGCTCCCTGGGATGCGAAGTCCTACTGGACCTACGACGCCGCGTGGGCTCACGCCGGCAACACGCCGTTTCGCTTGTACAAACAGAACCAGCACGAGGGTGGCATCTCTTCACCGCTGATCGTTCATTGGCCGGAGGGGCTCAAGACCGAACCCGGCTCGACGACCGATCAGCCGGGACACTTAATCGACGTCATGGCCACCTTCATCGAATTGGGCGCCGCCACCTACCCCCGGCGGATTGACGACCGCATGATCGACCCGCTGCAAGGCAAGTCGCTACTGCCGATCTTTCGTGGCGAAACTCGGCAGCCGCACGAGACACTCTACTTCCACTTCGGCACCGATCGCGCCTTGCGCCAGGGGCCGTGGAAGCTGGTCTCGGCGAAGCTGGGTAGGTGGGAACTCTACAATCTGGACGAGGACCGGACGGAACTGAACGACCTTGCCGCGCGGCATCCGGAGCGGGTTGCGGCGATGGCGGCGCAGTGGTTTCGCATGGCCCAGCAAGTCGATCGCCTTGACGGCAACAAACTGGCTCCGGTTCGCGACGAGATCACACCGCTCAGTTTTCGCAAGGACACCCGTTCGGGTTCCGCCCCCCAACAGAAGAGAAAGAAGATCGATCACCATCGAAAGTAGAACGACCCCCGATGGTAGGACGGATACCGCGGACCGACCTGGACCCGGACGCCGGGGGCCCGGACGTGGACTCCCGGACCAACGTGGACACCGACGCCCGGTGCAAAAACGCGGGCAGGTGGAGCCACACGAATGGGTGGGTGGACGTAGGAACGGCGCGCGTGCCGGCGCCATGTGGCCGCTTCGGCGGTCCGCGGTCCGATCAGCGTCAGCCCGACCAGAAGCATCAGCGGTAACGAAACCCGTATGACAAGCCTCTTCATCGATCTTCCTCCTTTGACGACTGAAACGAGTTACCCCGGGCGCTAGCAGCCTGTTGAACGTCGTACCCTATCTCAAATGTATCTCAAATGATTGTATCGTGACGCCCTCTCCAGGCAATATATTGGCGCGGAGCGGACCACACCCCGATGTTCCCCCAAAACGGGCTGCGGCCAGCGGGGGCCCGTAAAGGCCGTCTCTCACCACCAGGCCCCCCTGCCGGGTTGCATCGCCCACCTCGTGATCTCCACATCATTCACAATGATGAAAAAGAACACGATCCGTGGACTACACGGTTTGCTCGTCTCAGCGATATTGGGCCCGCCACTGAGCCGGCTTCAGGGACATGTCGCCGTCGTCGGCATACCGTGTTCGCAGATCCTCAAGATCGTTCTTGATTCGGCCAATCTCCGCGGCGTATGCGGCGTTTCCGTAGAGATTCGTGAGTTCCTCGGGATCGCTCTGGAGATCGTAGAATTCCCATTCGTCGAACTCGTAGAAGTGTATCAGCTTGTATCGTTCGGTACGAATACCATTGTGCCGCGGGACCATGTGGACGCTTGGGTATTCGTAGTAATGATAATAGATGCTCTTCCGCCAATGCTCCGGTGTTTTTCCTTTCAGAATGGGGACCAGCGAAACCCCCTGCATGTCGTCCGGAATACGTGCCCCGGCAATGTCGAGAAACGTTTCCGCATAATCCAGATTCTGAACCATGAGCCGGCTGCGTGACCCCGGCTTGGTAATGCCCGGCCACTTGACAATGAGCGGCATCTTCAGCGATTCTTCGTACATCCAGCGTTTGTCGTACCAGCCGTGGTCGCCGATGTAAAACCCCTGATCGGAGCAGTAGATAACGATCGTATTGTCCGCGAGGCCTGTTTCCTCAAGTACGTCGATCAATCGACCCACACTTTCGTCGACGCCCAGCACGCAGCGGAGATAGTTCTTCGCGTACCGCTGAAATTTCCAGCGCACCAGTTCGTCGCCCTTGAGTTTGCTCTTGTGGAATGCTTCATCCTTGGGGCCGTACGCGGCGCGCCAGGCCTTGAGCTGCCGGGGGGTGAATCGCTTCATATTGTTCCACGCGGATCGATCCTGGCGCTTCTGGCTGGGCTCGCCCTTGAAGTCGGGCGTCAGATCGACGAAGAGATCGTAGTTGAGGTCCATGTGCCGGTCGACCTCCATTTCCTGATGCCGGGCCGGCGGCGCATTGTCCTTCCACCGGTCAAAAAGAGTCGCCGGTTCCGGGATGTCGATATCGTCGTAAAGATGAAGATGCCGCAGAGCCGGCATCCAGTTTCGGTGGGGCGCTTTGTGCTGACACATCAACACGAACGGCTTCTCTTGATCGCGATTCTCCTTGAGCCATTCGACGGCCATCTCCGTAACGATATCGGTGCAGTAGCCCTCGACGGTGATTCTCCCTGCCGGGGTGATGAAATCGGGATTGTAATAGAGCCCCTGTCCCGGCAGGATCTTCCACGTATCGAAGCCCTGCGGCGTGCTCTTCAGGTGCCATTTGCCGAAGAACGCGGTTTGATAGCCGGCTTTTCGAAGCAGTTTCGGAAACGTCTGCTGGTTGCCGTCGAAGTTGTTCCCGTTGTTCATGAAGCCATTCTTGTGACTGTGTTTTCCGGTGAGGATGACGGCTCGACTGGGCCCGCAGATGGAGTTGGTGCAGAAACTGTTTTCGAAGAGCATCCCCTCGGCCGCCAGCTTGTCGATATTCGGCGTCGGATTCACCGACTTCAGCCAACCGTCGTACGCGCCGATGGCGTGTGGCGCATGATCATCGGTGAAAACAAAGAGAATGTTCGGGCGTTCCGCGGCCATCACCCCAGTGGTGAGAAAAGCGACGGAGACAGCGATCAATAGCCGGGCACGGTGGATAGTCATGGTCAGAGTCCGCAAGGGTGTGGGATCGGAGCGATAGATTCAGCCTCCCCATTATACATGCCTTCCGACGCCAGGTCACTCCCCTGCCATCGTGATGACACCGAACGCCGTGTCCAGACACGGCACTTCTGGAGAGGAGGGTCCGCACCGCGGCTGATTCGGCGCCAGTATCTCGCGCTATTTCCGCGGCGTTGTCTTTGCCCGAAACGCGTCCGCGACTTCGTCGTCACTCAACGCCCGACGCCAGAACTTCAACTCGTCGAACAGGCCGTGAAACGGCTTATGGGTCGACGGGATCCGCAGGTCGGTCCCCTGGACGTCGAACGTGGCGTCCGACAGCGTTGCGGGGATCGGTGTCGTGCTGTCGAGCCGGCCGTTGAGGTAGCAGCGAACGGTCTGATTCCGCCGGTCGATCACGTACGCGAGGTGCGTCCAGGCGTCGAGCGGAAACGGCGTCTTCGAGGTCGGGCGGAATTGCTGTTCCTTACCGGTTCCCCGCCCCAAGACCATCTCGGTTCGACCGTCCGGGAGAATGTTGATAACCCACCAGTTCTTCGGAAAGGCCTCTTTGCCGAGGATCCGGCAATCGTGCTTTTCGAGACGGAGCCACATCTCGACGCTGAAATCGCCCGCTGCCGAATGAAGATGCGGGCCGTCGGGAATCGTCACGACCGCGGGCGTTCCGGCACTGCGCATGTACGTGCCGAAATCGCCGGTTGCCCAATGGTCGGTTGCTCTGCCCGTATGGCCGTTGCCGGAACTGTCGCGAGCCAGATTACCCTCGCCCTCGTCGAGCTTCCAATAGCCGGCCAGTCCGGGTGCTTCGTCGATCGCCAGCGGCGGCAGTCGCTCCGCCAGCGGCTTGATTGTGCGGATCGTCCCATCCTGTTCGCCCCCGGGAGCCAGACACACGAGACGTCCGTCCTCCAGCGAAAGGAACAACTTGCCCCCGGCCGCGGCCATGCCGTCGTAGCCCGGCAGCGCGTCGAGTTCGTACTCCGCCAGCAGTTGGCCGTCGACGGTGGAAACGACACTGAGCCGGGCACCCTGTTGGCCCGCGAAGACACTCATCTTGTCCAGTGCATTTTCCGGTGGGCCTGCGACGAACACCTTACCGTCGGTGAGCACCATGCCGCGAACGAGCATGGGCAGTTGCATCGACCAGCGGTAGGCGATGCGGAAACTCCCCGGCCCGCTATGGGGATAATCGCGATTCGCCCGCCGGTAATCGGCCGGAGGTTGCTCGGGCTGGGCCGACCGATCGAGCGCGAACAGGTTATACTTGCGTCCCCGGGAGCCGCGGTAGTAGTCGGGCGCGTAGCCGTAGCCAACCAGATCCTTGTCCGTAAACGTCAACAGCCGGCCGGCCGGCGCCTCGCGACCCGCGAAGTACCAGCCGATGTAGCCGCTGTAGAAGTGCGTTCCATCGATCCAGTAAGTGCGGTGCCACCAGTTGTCGTTCAAGAACCCCGCCGGGCTGTAGACGTGCTTGCCGGCGGGTCGCGTCTGAAGCGTGCGCGGATCAAACGCCAGTCGCCTCATGAAGATCGACCGGCCGTCACTGGCCAGTATGTCCGGCAGGGCGCCGGGCATCTCGAACGTGATCGGCTCGTCGGGCTGCTCACCCGTTTTCGGATCGCGACTGTAAATCGTACGTTGGGCCCGTGTCGCACCTGTTTCGAGGTCTAACTTGCACAGGACAATTCCGCCATCAAGGTAGGAAGAGCGTCCTGCCGCACAGTAGACGGCGCCGTCGAGTACCAGAACGCTGCCGTGGACCGGCCAGGCCGACTCGAGTTGATTGAAGGCCACGATCCGGCGTTCGGCGGCCGCGGGGCGGCATCGCCAGATCAATTGACCGTCGCCGGCGTCGAGACAATACACGTATCCGTCCGCCGATCCAAAGACCACTCTGCCGGCGGCGAACGTCGGTGGTGAATCGATCCGCCCGCCGGCTGCAAAAGTCCATAGGATCGCGCCTGTCTTCGCGTCCAGCGCATGGACACGGTGCTTGTCGACCGTGGCCACGTACACGCGACCGCCGGCGATGGTCGGACTGCTGATTTTGCCGCCGAATTGCGCTTCCCAAACGGAACCGATCCCCGCGGGGATCTCCTGTGGTGTGTAGCCACTACGTAGCGGATCGTGCCGGTAAGTCGGCCAATCGCCTTCTCCTGCCGTGGAAGAAGGGATCGTCGCATCGTACTTGGGCCCGCGCTGTAACCGCTCGGCTGGCTTCCGCGGTTCGCCGGGCTCACTCCCTTGCCCCGATCGCGGCGCCAACGCCAGGAAACCGGTCAATTTGCTCTCGATGAAGCAGGCGCATGAATGGGGCGGCACGTAGAGCAGCCCATTGGCCGGCAAGGTACCGAACTGGCACGTCCCCCGGGTCCAATGGTGTCTGCGGGCGTTGCCCGTGGCCAGGTCGATGAACTCGACGCCCGTTCGGCCGGCGATGATGTACTGCTGCGTGGCCCGATTGCGGTGACAACGGTGGTGGGGCATGGTCGTGTCCCACGCCTTATCGGTCTCCAACTCCCGCTTGATCTCTCCCGTGTGCAAATCACGTCCGGCGACGAAATCCGGCCCGGTCCGCGACCGGCTTTGGCCGACCCAGACGAGGCCGTCGGCGAAGAATACGTCGGGCGGGGCATGGTACGATTCCGCACAGCGGCATTGCCAAAGCTCGCTGCCCGTCCGGGCCGAGTATGCGATCAGATCCCCGGTCCAACCCTCCTGGGCGAGCCATTGTGCGACCGGCTTGCCCGTCACCTCGTCGATCGTGTCCTTCATCGCTGTCCAACGGTCGGCCACCAGGACCACGTCGTCGTGCATTACGACCGTCGGTGACGACCAGCCGGGGCGCCTGGCGGCCACGTCACGAGCCGTGTGCCAGATTTCCTTTCCGGTTGCGGCGTCGAGGCAGTACACGCCCTCAAGCGTCATGTAGATCACGCGACCACCGGCTACGGCAAGCGACAGGGACAGCGGACCGGCATCGGGTTTCCGCCAGACGGTCGAGCCGGTCTCGACGTTCACGGCCATCAATCCCCGTGTACCCTCAGCGTCGTCCGAATTCCTGTCGTTCGAGACTCTCGTGGCCAGATAGAGGAGCCCGTCGCTCAGCAGGATCTCTTCCGTACCAGCGGTTTGGGGATACTCTTGAACCGGCGCGCCCGTACACGGATCGAGGGCGGTCACGTGCGCCCGCTGGCTGAGCGTGACGTAAACGGCATCGGGAGTCGCCACGAGTGTCCGCGACAACTCCGGCGGACCGCTGCGAAATGCATGCAGATGATCCTCCCATTTCGGAATCGTTCGTTTCCAGAGGGCAACGCCGTTGAAGGCGTCCCGAGCCACCAACGCCCACGATGGCGGGATCAGGATTGATGCGGTGGGCGACTGGTCGATGATATAGAACAGCTTGCCGCCCGACGACACGACGGCCGACACCGTGCCGAGGCTCTCGTGGTGCCGGGCGTTGCGAGGCGGCGCCACCCACTGCAAATGGTGCGGCGGCCCGACCACCGAGTCGTTGGAGACCGCGTTGTTGTCCGGCCCGTAGAGAAAATGGGACCAGTCGTCGATGGTCTCGGGCCGAGGCTTGACGATCGTCCGCTGTCTGCTGCCCTCACCCAGAAACGCGATGCCACCCGGGGTAAGCACGCGCCGGATCTCCTCGTCGGTCAGTCCTCCCAGTTCGCTGGCAACCAGAAGATTGACCAGGCCGGACGCATAGGGCAAGGACCCGGATGGCCAGGACTCAGCCGTGACCGGGCCGTAGTCGGTTTGCCTCTCGATTTCCCGGCGAACCTCTTCGATTTCCCCCGGACCCTGGTAAAGACCGTGTACGACCGACGGCTTCCCCAGTTTAAGCCCTGCCGTCATGCGGGCGAACCGAATCGGATCTCCCGCTCCCGCATGTACCACCAGACCGCCGACCCTGTCGAGTTCCCTGATCCGCGGGAGGATGCCGTTCTCTGCTCCCACCGATCCCACCTGGGACTGCCCGTCCTGGGCCCAAGATGAAAGGGCAATCGCCGCAACGGCGGATAAGCAGATGGTTCGGCGAAGGCGGTTCCGTAGCGTCCGCATGGGATTCTCCTCGGAAGGTTCTCTGCGAGGCCAATGTACTGGGTTGGCTGGCAAGGGCCGATATGGCGTAGGGTGCCAAGACTTCACTTACCCCAGATCCCGGTAGTACGCGTCGAACGCTTGGATCGTCGGCGACGATTTGGGGCC
>CAYUIQ010000079.1:0-31472 GCA_964444795.1 uncultured Planctomycetaceae bacterium | reverse complement strand
CAGGTGGGTCCAAATTCGGCGCCGCCCCCGGTCCGTTTTGGACGCCTATCTCCATGCAAGGCAAGCTGAACGAGACGTTTCGCGTCGCAGCCACACTTCACAGCGCAGATGGGCGCACGCTTTCGGCAAATCACCAGGCCCTGTTGATTGCCGACCAGGAGCAAGCCCGAAAGCAGTGTCGAGCGCTGGCCGAGCAGTTGCGGGCCGTCAAGGCCGGGTTTCCCGCAGCCGACTATTATCGCTTCTTCCCCGAACTGTCGGGGTCCGAGCGAAGCCAGCACTTTGGTGATGCGGCGACTCAAGCAAGCGACTTTCAGCAACCTCAACCGGAACGTAAGCGTTGAGTCTGACGCTCGTACACTTCTTCGGGCATGAGGAAGGGTCGCCACGAGTCTCATGTGGACACGGCCATGCGAGGGGACTTCACCGCCGGTCGGTTGTGATGTGTACCGAGGTGATTGTCAAGCCTTCTCTTGCGTCGACCTTCACACGGTTCATTTCGGCCAGAGCATCGACCGGCAGCACGACTTGGATCGGTGCGAAGAGACTGTTGAACTCGCCGGCCCAAGAGGCATCGACTCGGAACGGTCTTCCATTGATTGTCCCGGAAAGCGGACCGCCCAGTCCGCCGTCTCGGTGAACGCCGACGACCAAGGTGGCGGCCCGAACCGTGGTTGGATTGGCGATGCGGATCGAGTATCCGCACTCGAACGCAGCCTCGGAGTCGATCGCCGTTCCCGCGGCATAGGAGGATGTTCGCTCGATGGTGCCGCCAATTCTGAGCGGTTCTTTCAGTTGGATCGTGACGATGGTCGTCTCTTCGACGTCGACGGAAATCGCCGACGCATCGGCATGGAGCACGGAGCCCTTGTATCGGACCGCTCCATCCATGTAGTACAACCGTCGCTGAGACACCGATTCTGCCGCCAGTTCTCCTGCCAGACCGGAGACGTTCAGGAGCAATTGCCGGCCACCCATGTTCGTGATCGCCAACTGCAGCCGTTTGTCTTCGTGGACGGCAGTGACATCCAGCCATCGGCGGTCGAATGAAACCGGCAGGCGCCGTCCGTCGAAGTCTCGCCAGAGTTCGAACAGCTTACTGACAGGCGTCGGCTCGCAGTCGCCCAGCGGAGCGTTGCTGCGTTTGCCTTCCTTCGGAATGAACGCCGCATCGCCGCTTTTGGGGTTCCAGGGGATGCTGAGGAACATAAACGGCACGGCCAGATCGATTTGGTCCGGTCGCTGCATCAGTTTGTGCATGTAAGCGCTGTAGGAGCGAATTCGCAGCCAGTAATCGCTGGGGCCGCGACCGGGTTGCAGCGAACCGCATTCGGTGATCAGCATCGGCTTCACGTTGTCGGTTTCGTGCATGTGAGCCCGAAACATGTCCAAGACGGCTTCCAGCCGGCCCAGCAGATAGTTGGTGTATCTTCCTTTGCGTCGTTCCCACGCCCCCAATGTACCGAAGTCTTCATAGAAGTGGTGCGAATAGAAGTCGAGATGGCCCCTGGTCAGATCCATGAATCGCACCTGATTGCGATACAGACCGAAATCGGCCGCCTGCACCTGCATCCAGGCGGAACTGGGACCGCCGATCTTCGTTGTCGGCGTTCGTCGATGGACCGCGTCGGCCACGCGATTGTGGAAATCGGCCAGCAAGGCCCAGGAGTCGTACTTCTTGTTCCAGTGGTAGTCCCATTCCGACTTGATGGTTGATTCGTTTTTCACTTCCCACCACGTCGCCGTTCTTCCGCCGTCTTTGATCTGGTCGGCGATATACGCAGCCGCCAACTCAGCTGCGTCGTCGAAATGTTCAATCAGCGGCGTTCCTCGTCCAACCTGTTTGACCGACATGAACTCCGGATAGTCATTCAGGCACATCGCGAATCGAATCTCTCGAAACGGTTCGATCGTGCGCGATGTCCACTCACCGCTGTTGTATCGGTCAAAGAAACCGAGGTCGGCCGCGCCGGATCCAGGGCGAGTCTCCGTTAACCGTGGCTGCTTGCTCGAATAGCCGGCCACCAGCGCCGGTTGCAGCTTCAGCATCTGGCGTCCAGGAAGGAAGTCCCGCTGAGCCGCCCAGCGTTCGAAACTCGCGTCCAGATTCCCGGGGGCCGCGTAATAGCGACAGAACTTATTGCGCTGCAGGTCGACATGCCCGCCGATGGACAACTCGTTCCGCAGGTCGACTCTAATATCGACGGTCTCTCGCGGAAACTCCGCGCCCAGGTTTCGGTAGGGAATGTCGTCAAACACGGTCGATAGCTTGCCCTGAGAGTTCAACGCAATCTCGGTGATGATTGCCGTCGTTCCCGGTTTGCATGTCGATCGTATCTGAATCGGTGGCATGGCGTCGCTGGGAATCGGCATGGCCGGGACCTTCACGCGGTAGATGTCCGGTTGCTGCGTACTGACCGCCATGTTGGAATCAGGCGCATACGGCCACATAACGAGGCCTTGGAGATTGTCGAGGTCTTCCCCTCGCAGGATGAGGTAGCGAAACATACTGGCTACACGTTGCGCCCCTTCGGGAAGCTCCAGCAGAACATCCCCGCTGACTTCTCCGCGCTCTGTCGAAATCACGATCTCGTCGAGGACGCGTACGACCCCTTCGCCTTTGATCTTGGGCTGTTTTCCGATTGAGAACTCATCAAATAGATACGCATGCGCCGCCTTGCGGGCTTCTCCCTCGGGACTCAGGCGTGACGACGGCGCCGCATCGTCCGAGCCGAACAGGAGGATGTTGGGCCGCTCAGTCGCCGGGGAACCGGCGATGAGCAAGAACAACACCGTCAAAGTCACGGATAGAGTCTTCATGCTTTCACCGCTGATTCGTGGACTCGGGAAGACTGCCTTTGAAACCGGAATCGAATTGGACCATGAGCCTGTCGACCAGTTCCGGCTCCTGCTGGGCAATGTTGCGGGTTTCCGCCGGGTCCTTATCGTGATCGTAAAGCTCCACGAAAACAGGCTGGGCTTCGGGGTGCCTCTGATCCTTCCAGACCACCAGCCGATATCGATCGGTTCTCATGGCGTAGCCCATCAGATCGTTCTCGAAAAGCTGGCGATCCCACCGCTGCTTCTGTTGAGCGATGATACGAGCCTCGACCTGCTGGATAAGCGGACCGAAGAACGTCTCGCGCATGCCGGGGGAAAGTGGGTTGGCGGCCCATTCTCTTAACGCCGGATTGGGGTACTGACTGAAGGCCGCGGTCTTCCAGCTCCGTTCGGGATCAGCGAGCAATGGTACAAAACTGTGTCCCTCCAAATGGCCTGGCTGCTCGATTCCAGCCAGATCGCACAATGTGGGGTAGATATCGACCAGTTCGACCAGAGCATCGGTCGCCTTTCCCCGACTGCTTTCGGGCATGTCCGGCGTCCAGATGATCAGCGGTACGCGGGCGGCAATCTCGTAATTCGTCGCTTTGCCCCAGATCCCCATGTCGCCGAGATGCCAGCCATGATCGCTCCAGACGATGATGATCGTGTTGTCGCGGATACCGGCTTCCTCAAGGGCGGCGACCATCCGCCCGAGTTGGGCGTCGATGTAGCTGGTGCAAGCCAGGTAGGCGTGTTTCAAGGTTGTGGCAAGTTCCCGAGGGATCGGGCCGCTCTTGGGAATTCCGTGTCGCGTGCGAAGCTCGAACGAGGCGTGGAGCCCCATCGCGGCTCCGTTCTCGGGGCCGCTGACGTGCGTGGCCAATGGAATCTTTGCCGGATCGTACATGTCCCAGTATCGCTTGGGGGCAACCCAGTTGAGATGAGGCTTCATGAACCCCAATGCGAGAAAGAATGGCTTGTCACCATCTGCGACCATGTCGCCCAGCGTGGCGATCGCCAGTTGTGTGTTGTAGCCGTCGATGTACGCGTGATCCGGAACGTCGGCACATTCGTAGGCAGGGCCGATGCCGAGCCCTCGACGCGCGGCCTCGCCGTATTTGGCGAGCATTCGCGCCATGTTTTCCTTCGCAATCGCCCGGTTCTCGGGCAACGCGTATCCCCCAACCGGTTTCTTGATACGAACCGAGGCCCTGGCGGGCTTCCGGCTCCAGGAATGCTCGTCATCCGTATCGCCATTATGGAAGATCTTCCCGTGATAGACCGTCTCGTAGCCGTTGGCAATGAAATATTGCGGCAGCGTGACAATGTTCGGCCTGAGGTCTCGCAACGCGACGTAGTTGTGTGTCAGTCCGGTCGTATCCGGCCGGGCTCCCGTCATCACACTTGCCCGTGACGGACGGCAAATCGCCTGCTGGCAGTAGGCCCTGTTCAGCCGCAGCCCTTCCTTGGCCAGTGCGTCGAGGTTCGGCGTGATCGCGATCGTCGAACCATAACACCCGACTTCAACGCGCAGGTCGTCCACTGCGATAAACAGGATATTGGGTCTTTCCGCGGCATGACCGCCACACGCAAACGCGAGCATACAGGCCACGCAGATCAGTTGATTCAGTGATTTCATCATTCTCTACTCCCAGACGATCGGCAGCCACACGGTCATTTCACTTTCACCGCGGTTGCTCCAGGCGTAGTAGGGCACGAATGTCGTCTTGACTTTCTGCCAAGTTGGCTTCGTCAGCGTGCGGTACATGCCGTCTCTCTTGTCCGATCGCAGCAACACGTCGCCGCTGATCGTTGTCAGCCCGCCCAAAAAGCCCGGGCGATATTGAGGCTTCAAATCGGAATCTTCGGGAAGGTAGACGTCCAGGATATCGGTGCCTTCGGGCAGGTCGGGCGATTCAACACAGTATACCACGGGGCCTCGCTTGACGGCGACTTGGTTGCGAACTTCTTCGATGCGGGGATGGCCTTCGATCAGCTTGATGCCCATGGGCATGTCCAACACGACCACATCACCCGGCTTCCATCGACGTTCAAGCATGGCGTAGGTGCCGGGTTTCGCCACAACCCCCGCATCCTTCCCATTCAACACGACTCTCGTTCCTTCGGCCCAATCCGGGATGCGCAAGTGCATTTCAAACGGCGCGGTCTTGCAGGATTCGATGGTGATCTTCACCACACCGTCCCACGGATAGTGCGTCTCCTGCTTCAGCGCGACTTCAGAGCCATCGCGCAGCTTCGTGGCCAGGGTATTGCTACCATACAAGTTCACGGCAACGCCGTTCTCCGGCAGGCTGTAGGCCCATCCAGACACTTTGGCGATCGTGCGAACGAGGTTCGGCGGACAGCAAAAGCAGGGGATATACGGTTCGCGCGTCCTCTGATCCGTGGTATCCATCCTGTGGTCGCGGGTTCTTCTCAGCGGATTCGTGTAGAAGTAGTGCTTTCCATCGGCGCTGATGCCGGAAAGGGCGCTGTTGTACAGAACCAGTTCCATGATATCCGCGTACTTGGATTCCCCTTTCAGGCCGAGCATTCGGTAGTTGAACATGGCGTTGCAGACATTGGCACAGGTCTCGTTGTAGGCCGTCAAATTGGGCATCATGTAGTCATCGATGAACGCCTCGTGAACGAAATCCCTCCGTGAAGAGGCGCCGTGGTGTGTCTGCCCGCAGGCCCCAGTGACGTACATCTTCCGATTCACCGCGCTGTCCCAGATCCGATCGAGCGCATCCGACAGGGCCTTGTCGCCGGTCTCCGCGTACACATCAGCCGCTCCGGCATAGTAGTACAATGCGAGCACGGCGTGCCCCACGGCTTCCGTTTCCTTGCGCAGCGGCTTGCGTTCCTGAACCATGTCGCCAACGGCCGTGTAGCGTACCGTCGAGTCGGGTTCCACCCTGGACCGGCCCCTCATGTTGATGAAGATCTCGGCCAGGTGAAGGTATTCCCTGTTTCTCGTCGTCCGGTAGAGTTCGACCAATCCGATGATTTGGGTTTGATTGAAGCCAAAGCGGGCCAGCTCTCTCGGTTGCTGGCTGAACGTTCTGTACAAATAGTCCGCGTGCTTTGCGGCAATGTCGAGGAAGTTCCTCTTGCCGGTAACGCGGTGGTGGATACACGCGCTGGTCAGCAGATGGCCGCTGTTGTAGAGTTCGTGATATTGTCGATTCGACCAGCGATCGATGTCGCTCAACGTGATCTGCGTTGAAAGGTAGCCGTCGTCTTCCTGTGCCTTGGCGATCACCTGGATGATGTCGTCCAACTCAGCGAGAATCCTCGGATCCTCGTTGATGGCATAGACGTACACGGCGGCTTCCATCCATTTGTAGAAATCTCCGTCATGCCAGTGCATGCCCCGATGTTCACCTTGCTTCAGTCCGGCGGCGATCTTGAAGTTATTGTAGGCGTGTCCCGTCTCGCCCTGGAGGAGAGTGCCCATGTGCGGCACCATCACCTCTTCGCACAGTTTGGCCTTGTCGGCCCAGAATCCCGTCGTCCACCGGCAGTCGCCGATGTCGATACTCTTCAGTGTGACGTGTGGGCTTTGCGCGAGATTGGTGATTCCTCGCTCTTGGCCATGGCAGAGGGCAATCATACAAAAGCAACAGACGACGGCTCGGGCTGACTGCTTGAGAGAGCCTCGGCGATTCATGGTTCTCCTCCTGGCTGGGGTTGCTGGCCCAACGGCTCCTTCAATTCAATGTCGATGAAGCGAAACATCCCGCAAGGGACGTGGACCATGACGGATGATGGATCGGTGAGATCGAAGCGTGTCTCGTCAAGCAGATCCACCATGCTCGCTGGATCAACTGTATGGAAGGTGACCGTTGCCGTTCTTGCCTTCGGGTTGATGTACCCGCCGTCGATCAGGGTGAGCCGTAGGCGCGTGGGCGCGGTTTGTGCCGCCACCCAGGCGACGTCGCCCGAAACGGTCAACGGCAACAGCTCTGCGCTCCTCTTGATATCTGCTTCGACGGTCCTGTAATAGTCATCGGCAGCATAGGCTTGGATCCCGTCGGACGAGTAGTAGTGCCGTCCGTCGGTGATGTGTTCCTTGAGGATGGTCTTGTAGAGCGGATGCAAATGATCGGCAAGCGTCCCTCGTGGTGGGGCCTTCGCAGCAAACGCCCCGTGCTGCGGCGGCGTAATCAAAACCAAACCGTTTTCGTACGGCGGCAGGAAGTTCAAGCGGCGCTCGTTCACGCCGGCCGCATAACGGGAGAAATCCCATCGGGGCACCGGCGCGCCAGGCCAAGTGCCATCCAGGCGGCTGAAGACAAACGGGTTGTCCTTTTCGAATTCCTCGTCGTAGAACGTGAGCCACTTGACGTTGTTGCCCTCGTCAAGGTAGTGCTTGTCGGGCTGCGTCATGCTGAGGTGGACGGGCGAAAAGCTGACGATCTCGGAGCGCTTGGGCACGTAGAGCGCCCCCTTGGCGATCAGCTCGTAGAGGATACTGAAGTACTGCTGATTGACGGGGAAGTTGTTCAGGTAGGTTGCGCCGCACGCGACATTGTAAGTCATTGCGCGGAGGAAGTGATTGGGAATCATCTGGTGCGAGTGCTGGCGGAGACGGTCGTAACTGGGATTGTCCCGCGCGCATCGGGCGCCCCATGCGTTTACGGCACCGCTGGCCCAAACGCCGACGCGTCCGGCCACGCTCTGCTCCATCGTTTTGTCGGTGGTCTCTTCCATCGACGGCACAAAGACATCCGCAAACTCGCCGGAGAGAAGACGCGACCACAGCGGCATATAGATGATGGACTGCCAGAAGGTGTGTTTCGTGCGCACATAAATGTGGGCGTTCTTGTCCCGGAAGTGCTCCGCCATGGGGTAGAAGTGGTTGTCGAGCACGTAGTCGAAACCGTCTCCATAGTGCTCCAATTCGGGGTAGATGAAGACCGACTTCTTGCCGTTGGCGGCGTCGGCTACTTCCATCATGGTGTCGGTGCTGAACATGTAGGGATCGTTGCCGTGGCCACCCCAAAAGGCGACGCCGGCACGCCGCGTGTTGTAGAGAGGGAGGATTTGGCTCAGGGCTTGCTCCTGCGGCAGAACGTATTGCTTGCGTTGGTCACGTCTCTCGCGGTATTCTTCGCACTCGATTCCTGAACGGTCCCAGTCTTCTACCTTGGGCATGTGCTTTCCTTGCAGAAAGATCGGGCTTCCGTATTTGGCGGTCAGGTCGAGGGCCAGTTTCTCCAGGTCATCCGACAGACTCTCCGTCATGAAGTAAACGGGCAGCGGTTCGCGCTCGTGGGGCGGACGTGTGAAAGTCCGCAATCGCCTTCGCACGGCGGCCGTGTTGTCGAGGAGTTTCAGGAGCCTGCCGGATGGCTTGAAGTTGGCGTAGGCGTTCTTCCACTGCGGATCATCCGTATCGATCACATGGATGCAGCTTCCGCCGGACTGCGCGCTCGCCAGAATGACGTGACCCGTGCTGGGGTCTTTCCAGAGATCATTGAAGGAATATCCGCAGGTCAAGACTTCCGTCTCGTTTGCGTCCAGGTCGTCCGGGGCCAAGAGGATGCGCGAACCGAAGAGGATAAGGTAGCGCCGGCTTCCAGCGTTGCCGATGCTTGCGGTCTGCACCACGCGATAGCCGAATCCGTCAATCCGGCGACGAAGGTCCTGTATCTTCAGCGACTTCTGCTGCCCGGACCTCAGATCGATACGGACGGCTGCCGCATTTTGAATCATTCCGCTGGAGCCCAGGATGATTTCATCCGCGCCGTCCCGGTTGACGTCAGCAACATGGAAATCGCCATAGGTGGAACCTGCGGCGATCTTGCCGATTGTCCGGAACGGCCTCTCTTCGAGAGGATGGAAGAGATAGATGGACCCCTGCGTGGCATTGCTGTTGAGCGTTCCGTGAACAGCCAGAACGTCCGTGCCATCGGGCCCACGGATCTTTCGCAGGAAGTTGGCAATATGCAGGTATTTCGGCGGGATTCTCCTCTCCGCTGCCTTGCCCCACGACTTCTCCACGGAGTAGTTGGAGGAGGGGATGGTTTTGACCAGCTCGCCCTCGGCCGAAAGGTAATAGATATTCGTGTCGTAGCCACCGCAGACGACATACGACTTGCCGTCGTGCTCGACGACGCAAACCGCATTCATCGGCGCGTCATTCGGTTTGAACTTCCACTGAAGTGTGCCTTGGTCGCTGAGGCAGTAGACCGTTCCATCGGCATTAGCGGTCAGCACTTCATCGGAGCCGTCTGCCGTGATGTCATCGCACCAGACATCCCGATTCATGAAGCCGGACAGCGCGTTCTTCCACAACACGGTTCCGTCGTAGTTGATTCCGAGAACCGTGCCCTCATAGCTGCTGGCGACGATATAGGGTCGCCCTCCCTTCAGCGCCGTGCGGACCTTGGAAATGGTCAATCCGGTATCGATGCTGCGCAATCCGGAGACGTCGTTCGCCGCCTCGGCATTATGAGCGAGCGTTCCAATCACGACGAGCGCGAGGATCAGCAAGCGTGGATTGGCACGATTCTCCATGTCTTTCCTAGTGCTACTCCAGTGCGGGGGCTTCCAGCCGACACATCGAATATAGCTCATTCCGACTTAGCGCGGCTGATCGGTGTGGCCGACAGACGTTACGATTCATCTTACACAGCAAGTTGCGAGGGGGGAATCCTTGCAGGGAAAGTGATGGCCGCGATGGCCGGAGTTTTGCTCCCGATCTCCATCTTGCTTCGACGGAAGCAGAAATCGTGATCCGCGTCGAGTGCATTCCAAGAAGCGTGCCTGTATAATGGGGGAGGCAGATTGGCAAGGCGAAAGCGCCTCAACCGTCAAGGAGAATACAATGCAACGGTCACGACAGGACTCCGCAAGCCCGAAGGTGAGTCGGCGTCGGGCGCTGCAATCGAGCATGGCGACGGCTCTGATGCTCGGCAGTGCCGGGTTCGGCTACACCGCGGAGGGTCGCTCCGGCAAGCCCACGAGCAGACTGCGCCGCCGCATCAAACAATCTGTGTGCCCCTGGTGCTTCGACCCGATGCCGCTGGAGACGCTTTGTCGCCATGCGGCGGCCATGGGAATTCAATCGGTGGAACTCGTTGAGCCGAAGGACTGGCCGATCCTGAAGAAATACGGCTTGGTGTGTGCGATTGCCGGGAGTCATAGTTTCACGGAAGGGCTGTGCGATCCGGCAAACCACCAAGTATGTATCGAGAGCTTGCGGAGTCGCATCGAGGAGTGTGCCAAGGGTGGCGTGCCGTCGGTAATCACTTTTTCCGGAGTGGGCAACGGCATCTCCAGTGATGTCGGCCTGAAGAATACCGTGGCTGGATTGAAGCAAGTCATTGGCCACGCCGAGAAGAAGAAGGTCAACATCTGCCTGGAGGTGCTTAATACGCGGGTCGACAAGCCGATGATCGGCGTCCCCGGTTATCTGTGCAATACGGTGGAATGGGCCGTGGAGGTCTGTCGCCAAATCGGCTCACCTCGAATGAAGGTCCTGTTCGACATTTTCCACGTGCAAATCATGCAGGGGGACATCATCTCGCGCATTCGCCAGTACCATGAATTCATCGGGCACTACCACACGGCGGGCGTGCCGGGGCGACACGAGATCGACGATACGCAGGAAATCAACTACCCGCCGATTATGCGAGCCATTGTGGAGACGGGATACAAGGGCTATGTCGCCCACGAGTTCATCCCTAGACGAGATCCGGTCAAGTGGCTACAGCAGGCAGTTGCGCTTTGTGATGTCTGACCGAATCGCTCAAGACGGCGCATGTTGGGTTCTAGCGGATTGACTTGGCGCGCGAGGCCGTGGTAACGGAGCGGATGGTGTCAGATAACTGGCAGAGCAGCGGGGAAGGATGGGCACCACGTTTTCGGACGAAGACGATCCTGGCCTGGCCCAGCCAACGGGCCAGCGAGTGGACGACAAGGCCCTTGCACAGCGGGCCGCCCGACTGGCCGGCGATTACGCCAATTCCCAGACCGGCCCGGACGCAGGCGGCCGTGAACGCGCTGTTGGCCGTCTCTACCGCGATTTGGGCCGAATTGGTCAAGCCGTGTTGGTGGAGCATCTGGTCGACCAGATGGCGCGAGTACGTGTCTTGGTGCGGTACGACGAGAGAGTGTTTGGTCAAGTCGACTGGCTGAATGCGACTCTTCTTCCCCAGCGGGTGCTGCGGCGGAGCAATCAACAGATAGTCGATGTCGTAGGCCGGTTCGAGTGTGACTGCCTTTCCGGCATAACCCGGTCCCGGTTCGAGCGTCAGGGCCATGTCGACTTCGCCGTTGGCGACCAGCGGCTCGGCATCGCGGCTATCACTCTGCCGAATGCATACCGAGACGTCGGGATGACTCTGCTGGAATGCGCGCAGTGCGGTTCCCACCTCTTCGATTAACATGCGGACCCCGGTGGCGATCGTAATTCGGCCGGTCCAAGAGTCGCTCTGTTGAAGCATGACCTCACGAGTCGAGTCCAAGCCGGCCAGCAGCGGGCGCAAGAGATCATCGAGCCGCTGCGCGGCCGCCGTGGGCACGACCTGGCGTCCCTGGCGCACGAACAGCCGCGTGGCGTACTGACGTTCGATTTCTTTGACCTGTTCCCAAATGGCCGAGGTCGACAGCCCGATGCCTCGCGCGGCCGCCGCGTAGCTGCCCAGCTCAAAAACCGTGCAAAACGTGCGGATCTGCGAGGTCGAGAGGTCCAAGTCCGGCGATTGGGATGGGGATCTGGAGTGTGGCATCATTTGGCTGTATCGAATGATCTTTCGTATCTTTTCGATGGTACCTTACAACCCAGACGGTTACAATGGCCCGTACCGTGGAAACCCGTACTGTAAAACCCCGTACCCGTGACAACTGCCGCAGTGGGAATGGAGTGAAGGAGAAACGACATGCAGATCAGGTCAGTGATGGCGATTTCAAGCCTCTCAGTGTTCGTCGCGTTCACCATGGCGCTGGCGGCCGCCCCGGACACGCGCCGACCGACCGTGGGCAAGGAGGTCCTATTCGAGGAGGTCGACGGTGTCGTTGCCGTCGAGGCAGAGCATTTCTACAGGCAAACGCTCAACGACGTTCGCAGTTGGCACCTCTTCACGCCCACGCAACAGCCAAGGTTGGAGCCCGACGCCGATCCGCCGCACCTGTCCGACGCCAGCGGCGATGCGTACGTCGAGATCCTGCCCGATACCCGACGTAACCACGATGAAGAGCTGATCAACGGCCAGAACTTCATCAATCAGCCAGGGAAGATGGCCGTGCTGCACTACAAGGTGCATTTCAACACGCCGGGCAAGTACTACGTGTGGGCGAGGATCTTCTCGACCGGCACCGAGGACAACGGCATGCACGTCGGCATCGACGGCACCTGGCCGGCGACGGGCCAGCGAATGCAGTGGACCGGCAAGCAGAAGTGGGTCTGGGGCAGTAAACAACGAACGGAGAAGCAGCACGGTGGCGAGCCGTACAAGTTGTATCTGGTCGTCGACAAGCCGGGCGAACACGAGATAACGTTCTCCATGCGCGAAGACGGCACCGAGTTCGACAAGTGGATGATGATCCGGGAGAAAAAGGCTGCGGTGGACGGACACGGCCCTACATCACGTGCCAAGAAGGGCACGTCACCGAGGCCGCGGCCCGCAGTGAAGACGATCGCGCTGCCCGTCGCCGAGGCCGGAAAGGTCACGGGCGAGTTGAAGAAGTGGCACAAGGTGACGATCGATTTTGCCGGCCCCGATACCAGCGAAACCGCCACGCCCAACCCGTGTACCGACTACCGTCTGGACGTGACATTTCGCAACGGCGATGCGACCTACGTCGTGCCGGGTTACTATGCGGCTGACGGAAACGCCGGTAACACGAGTGCAACCTCGGGCAACGTCTGGCGGGTCCATTTCTGCCCCGACAGGACGGGTCGGTGGAACTACAACGTCAGCTTCAAGAAAGGTCGCAGCGTCGCCGTCGAAGGCGGCGGAATCTCGGCCGGTGCGTGTGACGGCGCGACCGGCTCGTTCGAGATCGGGCCCAGCGACAAGACCGGCCGTGACCATCGTGGCAAGGGGCGTCTGCAATACGTCGGCGGGCGTTACCTACGGTTTGCCGAGACGGGAGAGTACTTCTTGAAACAGGGCGCCGACGCACCGGAAAACCTCTTCGCCTACGAAGACTTCGACGGCGATTTCAAAAGCGACGGAAAGAGCGACAATCGCATCAAGTGTTTCCAGCCACATGTGCGCGACTGGAAACCGGGCGATCCCACATGGAAGAACGGTAAGGGAAAGGGTCTGATCGGGGCGATCAACTATCTGGCTGGCGAGGGAATGAATGTCTTCTCGTTTATTCCCCTAAACATCGACGGAGACGACAAGAACGTCTTTCCCTACCTGACCTACGACGAGCGTTATCGGATGGACATCTCGCGGCTGGACCAGTGGGAGATTATCTTCGAGCATGCCGACCGGTTGGGCATGTTCATCCACTTCAAGACGCTGGAGACCGAAAACGAGTTGCTCCTGGACGGCGGCGACCTGGGGCCCCAACGAAAGCTCTATTATCGCGAACTGATCGCCCGTTTCGGTCATCACCTGGCGATGAATTGGAACTTGGGGGAGGAGATTAACGACGCCAGTACGGCGCAGAAGAAGGCGTGGGCCCAGTACTTTTTCGACAACGACCCTTATCATCACCTGGTCGTCATCCACAACGGGGCGAGCCATTTCGATCTGCTGGGGAACGACTCGAAGATCACCGGTTTCTCCTTGCAGACCAACAAGACCGACTTCGCCAATGTTCATTCGCAAGTGAAGAACTACTTGAAAAGGTCGGCCGAGGCCGGCAAGCAATGGGCGGTGGCCTGCGACGAGCCGGGCGATGCGACCCATGCGCTTCGTCCCGATAGCGATGCGGGCAATTCGCAAGAGGATGGCCGAAAGAACGGCCTTTGGGGAACGCTGATGGCCGGCGGCTGGGGGAACGAGTGGTACTTCGGCTACCAGCACGCCCACAGCGACCTCACGTTGGAGGACTTCCGTAGTCGCGACCGCTGGTGGGACTATTGCCGCTATGCCTTGGAGTTCTTCAAGGAGTACGAGATCCCCGTCTGGGAGATGTCTTCCCGCGACGATTTGACGTCCGGTGAGAGCGACTACTGCCTCTGCAATCCCGGTGTCATCTACGTGGTGTACGCCAAGAATGGAGGTTCTCCCAAGCTGGATCTCTCCGACGCCAAGGGCATGTTCGAGGTGCAATGGTTCGATCCACGCGGCGGCGGCCCGTTGCAGACCGGAACGGTTCGGGCAGTTCCGGGTGGCGGGATACGCTCGCTGGGCAATCCGCCCAAGGATACGAACAAGGATTGGGCCATCTTGATCCGGCCGGCCGATCCGAATCGCAACTATCCGCCGGCCGTCAGCGCCGGTGACGACCGTAGCGTGATGCTGCCTCGCGATGGCAATTCCGTGACCGTGGAACTCGACGGTTCGGTGGCCGATGACGGAAAGCCGGGCAAGGCGATCACTTCACGTTGGAGTGTGCAAGCCGGGCCGGGCGCTGCTCGCATTGCCAATGCCGCGAAGCTGAAGACACACGTTACACTACTCGGTCACGGTGTTTATGTCCTTAATCTGGCCGCTTCCGACGGCGAGCAATCGGCCGCCGACAGGCTGAAGATCACGGTCGAGCCGTATTCGGCCCGCGTGACAAAGACGTTCTCGCCTAGCGAAGACGCCTTCCTGGAAGGCAACGCCGGTCACGACACGCAGCAGTTGAAGGTCGAGCCCAAACGGCGGGTGAGTTATCTGAAATTCCATGTCACCGGGCTCCCTACTAAGGTAATCCGTGCCACGCTACAATTGACCGAAAACGGTGACCCGGGCGGCGGCACCCTTCAGGTGCATCGCGGTTCCAATAGCGATTGGTCCGAAAAGAACCTGACAATGACGAGCGTTCCGGCTGCCAAGGAACTGATTGCAGAAAGGGCCGGCCAAGTCGGTGCCGGGCAGACCATCGAAATCGACGTCACGCCGCTGGTGAAGGGCAACGGGACGGTCACGGCCGTTCTCGTGCTCGGGCAAGGCGGGAACGACATTTGGCTCGGCTCGAAGAGCAGTGATCGACCACCCCAGCTCATCGTTATAGCCGAGGATCCCAACGAGCGTTGACGATCGACGTGCCGGATGATGCACGGTCCGTGTGAAATCAAGGAGGACCAAGATGCCAAAGCGATATCTGCTGATCTTCGGCACATTTCTGCTCTCCATGTTGCTGTACGTGGATCGGGCCTGCATTTCCGCGGCCAAGGATGCAATTTGCGCTCCCACGGAAAAGGGCGGGTTGGGACTGAGCGAAACGCAGATGGGCTGGGTCATGGCTGCGTTCACGCTGGGCTATGCGATCTGCCAGACACCGGCCGGATTGCTGGCCGACCGTCTCGGCCCCCGCCGTGTGTTGACCGCCGTGGTTGCCTTCTGGTCGCTACTGACGGCGGCGACCGGAGCCGCCTGGAGCTACGCCTCGATGCTGGTTGCCCGGTTTCTGTTCGGCGCCGGCGAGGCGGGAGCTTTTCCCGGCTGTGCGCGGACGTTCTATTCGTGGTTGCCCATCTCCGAACGCGGACTTGCCCAGGGGATCAACTTCTCCGGCTCACGGTTGGGAGCGGCCCTGGCTTTGCCGCTGATCGGCTGGATGGTTGACAGCCTGGGATGGCGTCCGAGTTTTGTCATCCTCGGCGTGGTCGGGATGGGCTGGGCCGTGTTCTGGTACGTCTGGTTTCGCGACGACCCGGCCGATCATCCCAGCATTTCCGAGCGAGAGCGCGAGTTGATCTTCCGCGAGCGTCAGCAGGCAATCGACGCGGCCGACAGCCCGTCCAACCTCAGAGCCGCGACCCTGTTCGCTTCCCGCAATATGTGGCTGGCGATGGGGCAGTACGTCTGCTCCAACTTCACCTTCTACTTCGCGCTGGGCTGGTCGTTGCCATACCTAAAGAAGGAGTTCGGCCTGACGACCGTGATGGCGGGCGTCTACGCGGCCGTACCGTTGTTGTGTGGGGCACTGGGGAATTGGTGCGCCGGGGCGATGGTCGATCGGATCTATCGGAAGAGGAAGTGGAAGCTCTCGCGGCAGCTTCCGGCGATCGTCGGGTTCGCGTTGGCAGCCATGGGGCTGGTCGGTCTGCAATTCGTCGACTCGCCGTTGGGCTACGCTGCAATGCTCGCCGTGGCCGTGTTTGGAGCTGACATGACGCTCAGCCCCTCATGGGCCTTTTGCATCGACATCGGCCGACGCAACGCCGGCACCGTTTCCGGGACGATGAACATGGCGGGCAACCTCGGGGCGTTTGTCACACTCGTGGCTTTTCCCTACCTCGAGAAGTGGACCGAGGCGTATCTTGATGCTCACACTGGCGTGCCCGACTGGATCTCTCCCACGACTCCTTACTTCCTGGGTGCTGCAGCGCTGAATGTGTTGGCCATCTTTGCCTGGATGATGATGCGGCCCGAGAAACCGTTGGAGGAATGGTGATGCCACAGCTCAAGGGCGTTTGCATCGGGGCCGGTTATTTCAGCAAGTTTCAGTATGAGGCCTGGAACCGGATCCCTGAAGTTACCATCACGGCGATGTGCAATCGCAACGCCGAACGGGCCGAGGCCATCCAAAGCGAATACGGCGTGCCGCAGCATTACACGGACTATCGGGAAATGCTTGAAAGAGAGCGGCCGGATTTCGTCGATGTGATCACGCCGCCCGACTCGCATCAGGAAATGTGCCGCGTGGCCGGTGAGTTGGGCATTGATGTGATCTGCCAGAAGCCGCTGGCACCGACCTTCGAGGACGCCGGGCAGATCGTTGCGAATGCCAAGGCGGCCGGTATCCGCTTCATGGTCCACGAGAACTTCCGCTTCCAGCCATGGCATCGCGAGATTAAGAAGCTCCTAGGCGCCAAGACCATCGGAGACAGACTCCACTCGCTCTACTTCCGCATGCGGATGGGCGACGGCTGGGCCGAAGACGCGTACCTGGCTCGCCAGCCCTATTTCCGAACGATGCCAAGACTCTTGGTCTTCGAGACGGGCGTGCATTTCATCGATACGTTCCGCTACTTGGGCGGCAAAGTCGAAGGCGTCTACGCGAACCTGCGAAAGCTCAACCCGGCGATCGCCGGCGAGGACGCGGGCGTGGTCGTCTTCGAGTTCGCTTCGGGGGCGGTCGGCGTGTGGGATGCTAACCGCTACAACGAATGCAACGACCCCGATCCGCGGTTTACGTTCGGCGAGTTCCTCGTGGAAGGCGACGGCGGGGCGATCAGGCTCTACTTGGACGGGCGGATCACGGTTCAACGCCTCGGCGAGGAAGAAGTCGAGCACGAGTATCCTCATCCGCGGCGGGCCTTCGCAGGTGATTGCGTCTATGCGACGCAGCGGCATTTCGTCGACGCAATGCTAGGCAATCTGCCCTTCGAAACCAGCGGAGACGATTATCTGCGTACGCTGGCCGTTCAGGAAGCAGTCTATCAGTCGGCCGAGGCGCATCAAGTCGTGCGACCAATCGGCGTAATCGAGTGAACTTGGAAGCAACACCCACCATGTCAAATAGCTACAGAATCGCCGTCGTTCCCGGCGACGGGATCGGCCGAGAAATCACGCCCATCACGCTAGCCGTCGTTAGCGAAGCCCTCAAGCCGTCGTCGGCAACGATCGAAATGACCGAATTCCCCTTCGGGGCCGGCCATTACAAGCAACACGGCGTCTTCATGCCGCCCGAAGGGCTGGACATCCTGCGACCGTTCGACGCGATCCTCTTCGGAGCCGTCGGTCTTCCCGGCGTCGATGATACGTTGCCGGCAAAGGACTATACGTTCAAGGTCCGTTGTGGCTTCCGCCAATACGTCAACTATCGGCCCTGCAAGCGTTACGCAACACCACGGGGGCCGCTGAAGAGCGATGCCGATTTCGACTTCGTGATCGTTCGCGAGAACAACGAGGGCGAGTTCGTTCAAGCCGGCTCGGAGCATCATCTCGACGCGACCGAAGGGTTTGCCACGCAACTCAGTGTATTCACGCGCAAGGGGATCACACAGGTTGCCCGCTACTCGTTCGCGCTGGCCCAACGGCGACGACAACAGGGTGGGCTGGGGAAGCTGACCAACGTGACGAAGTCGAATACGCTGATCCACAGCATGAAGTATTGGGACCGCGTGATCGAAGAGGTGCGCGAGGAATTCCCCGACGTCGAGTACGAGCGAATGTACGTCGACGCCGTGGCGGCCAATATGGTACTCAAGCCAGAGCGGTTCGACGTGCTTTTGACGACGAACATGATTGGCGATATTCTCAGCGATTTGGGCGGGGCCCTGGTCGGTAGCCTGGGGCTTGCCCCCAGCGGCAACATCAACCCGGAGCGGGAGTATCCATCAATGTTCGAGCCGATTCACGGCTCGGCACCCGACATTGCCGGGCAAGGCGTCGCCAACCCGATCGGGTCGATCGAGTCGGGCGCACTGATGCTGGAACACCTGGGCGAGGAACATGCGGCCGAGCGAATTCGATCCGCCGTGGCTGCCGTGCTCTCCGACAACCTCGGAACGCCTGATCTTGGTGGAACGGCCACCACTTCGCAGATCGGGGAGGCCGTGATTGAGCGACTGTAAGAGCATTTATCGAAAGACGGCGGACATATGAGACGGATCATCGACCTGACGCTCGCGCTCGAACCCGACATGCGGGGCGTCGAGATACATCAAGCGAAAACGCTCGATGTCGAAGGCTGGAACGCCAAACAGATCGAGCTGTACTCCCATTGCGGCACGCACATGGATGCCCCGCGGCACTTCATTCCGGAGGGCCGCACGATCGACCAAGTCGATCTCTCGGCCTGTATTGGACCGGCACGCGCGGTGGATCTGACGCCGATCGATCCGCGAGAGTCCATCACCGTGGAGCACCTCGGCGCTGCGGCCGACGCAATCGGCAACGGTGATCGGCTGCTGTTGCGAACCGATTGGCACAAGCGTCAGGGCACGGTGGAGTATCGTGACGCGTTGCCGCGAATCGACATCGAGTTGGCCCGTTGGCTGGTAGATCGGGGCGTGGCGCTGCTCGGAGTGGAACCACCGTCGGTAGCCGACGTCAATGATCGCGAGGAGTTGACCTCGGTGCATCAGGTTCTGCTTGGCGGCGGCGTTGTGATTGTCGAAGGCCTGGCCCATCTCGACCAGATCGAATCGGAAACGGTCGAGTTGGCCGTGCTTCCACTGAAGGTACTCGATGGCGACGGTGCCCCGGTCCGTGCCGTGGCGATCGAAGCGTGACGAGTCGAAACGGGATCTCACCCATGGACGAATCCACGGTCAATCGCGACGAGTTGCTCAGCCGACTTCCGCCGGTTCCCCAAACCGATCACGCGGAGACGTTGGGCAGCCTGATCCGCGAGTCGGGCCGCAAGGTGATCGTGCTGGACGATGACCCGACCGGCACGCAAACCGTACACGACATTCCGGTAGTAACCCGCTGGACGGTCGAGCACTTGTCCCACGAGCTGACCGATCCGGCACCGGCGTCCTACGTGTTGACCAACTCACGTAGCTTGCCGACGACTGAAGCGGTCGCGGTGAATCGAGAGATTGCCGAGAATCTTCGCGAAGCGCGTGCCCGTACCGGCCGTGACTTCTCGCTCATCAGCCGTAGCGACTCGACATTGCGCGGCCATTTCCCCGAGGAACTCGACGCGTTGATCTCTGGTTTGCAGGAGCAGTTCGACGCCTGGGTGATCTGCCCGTTCTTCGAGGAAGGTGGCCGCTTGACGATCAACGATGTCCACTACGTGGCCGAAGGCGATCATCTCATTCCGGCGGCACAGACACCCTTTGCGGCCGACCAGGCATTCGGCTACAAGAACTCCAATGTCCGCCACTGGATCGTCGAGAAGACCGCCGGCCGAGTCCCGCTGGCGTGTATCGAGTCGCTCTCGCTGGAAGACCTGCGCTCGACCGACCCGACACGGGTTCGAAAGAAGCTCCGGAGCTTGGCGGCCGGCTCGGTGTGCATTGTTAACGCGGTCGTTCAATCCGATCTTCGCGCTGCCGTGGCAGGGCTTCTGCAAGCGGAAGCCGAAGGAAGGCGTTTCCTCTATCGCACGGCGGCGTCCTTCGTGGCGGTACGATCCGGCATCGAGCGACGCCCGCTTCTGACCCCCACTGAGATGACGACTCAAAATGGCGGCGGCGTCTTGATCGTCGTCGGCTCCTACGTGCCGAAGACAACCGCACAGCTTGAGCATCTTCTGAAACACAGCGACGCGGTCCCGCTCGAACTCAATGTTCGACACGTCCTGGATGTGTCGACGCGCGACGCTACCATAACTGATCTTGCCCGTCGCGTTTCCGATCACCTGGCCGCCGAAGACGCCGTGGTCGTGTACACCAGCCGGGAACTCGTCGAGGCCGACGCCGATGAAAGCCTATCCGTCGGGCAGACGATTTCCCAGGCGCTCGTCGACGTGGTCCGATCGATTTTCGTCCGCCCCCGCCTGTTGGTCACCAAGGGTGGAATCACGTCCAGCGACGTCGCGACCAAGGCGTGTGATGTTGAACGTGCGATCGTTATGGGGCAGGCCCTACCCGGCGTTCCCGTCTGGCGCTGCGGGCCGGAGAGCCGTCTGCCGGGCCTGCCGCTGATCGTCTTCCCTGGCAACGTCGGCGACGTCGACGCCCTGACCGTGCTTATGGATGCTTGGCAATGACTGCTCCACTTCCAGGGGGAAGACGAATCTGCTGCATGTAGGTCTCTTCTGCTTGGGGCTTGTTGCGGGTACACGACCGGTCGATCATAATGACTGCGAGAACTACCTGTTGCGCAGCGCCTTTCGCGTGCCGTCTTCACACTAAGAAGCGATCCCCACCATCTTGCAGGGAGTCAACTATGAGATATGCCCGGGCCGCCCTCGTCATTCTTCTTGTCCTGCCCTGTTCGATCGACATTACATTCGGCGAAACCTCGCTGCCGGACGGTTTCCCCGATTCCGACCGCCGCCAAACACGCCTGGCAACAGAATGGCGCTTTCATCTCGGCGATCCGGACGCGGTGTTTCATACAGCTGACCTGGACGACTCGGCGTGGGACGTAGTTTCGATTCCGCACACGCTGAAACTGACCGATCTGAATCTCGACGGATGTACCGACGACAAGACCCAGCCGACGTTCCACCGCGCCGTTGGCTGGTATCGGCGAACGATCGACGTCTCCGAGAGACCGGGCAAGGTCTTCCTGGAATTCGAGGGTGCCCATCAGGTAACGGATCTCTGGATCAACGGGAAGCACGTCGGGCAACATGCGATTGGCGGTTACACACCGTTTCACTTCGATATCACGAGCTTCGTCAAGCCGGGAGCGAACAAGGTGGCCCTACGTGTCGACAATCGCCGACGCGACGACGTCCCCCCCGATCCGGGCCCGTTCGACTACGTGAAGTTCAGCGGGCTCTACCGCGACGTCTATCTGGTCGAAACCGGTGTGCTGCATGTGACCTTCCCCTGGGAGGATTTCTACGCTGGCGTATTCATCACGACGCCGACGGTCGATCCGCTCAACATGAACGCGACGATCGCGGTCCGCACGACGGTACGCAACGAGAGCGAGCGAGACAAAGCGTGCGGCCTGCTGACTCGTGTCATTGACCAGGAGGGCGTTGTTGTACTACGTCTACTTGCGCGGAAGACGATTCGTCCCGGCGCGGACTACACGTTCAACCAGTGTGGCGGCATCGAAGAGAACCTGCATCTTTGGTCTTGCGATGATCCGTATCTCTACCGGGTGAACACGGTCGTACTGGACGGCGAGAAGATCGTGGATTGCATCGAGAATCCGCTCGGCGTTCGATCCATCGGCTTGAGCAAGGAGAAGGGCTTCCTGCTCAACGGAAAGCCCGTGCAGTTAGTCGGCAAGAACCGCCATCAACACTATCCGTATATCGGCGATGCCGTCCCCGACTCCTTGCACCATAAAGACATGCTTCAATTCAAGCAGATGGGGCTGAATATCGTTCGCACGGCCCACTACCCGCAGGACAATGCGCTTCTGGACGCGTGCAACAAGCTGGGCATACTCGTCTATGAGGAAGCACCGACGTGGATCGACATCGGCAACGACGCGTGGTTCGACAACCTGGAGAAGGCGGCTCGACGCATGGTGCGCAACCACCGCAACCACCCCTCGGTGATCGTCTGGGGCGGCGGCATCAACCACCGTGGCTATGTGCCGCGATTGCACTACGCCGTCAAAGAGGAGGATCCGACACGCTGGACTGGGTCGAACAATGCCGAGTGGACCGGCGCGCAGAATTCGGGCGTCTGCGATCTCTTCACCAACATGGACTATGGCGGGATCAAGGACTGGTCGGGCACGGAGTACCTTCTGGCAATGGAAGGGGGATCGGGCCCGTCGACCTTGCAAATATATGCGAGCGATCCACTGCGGCTGGGAATCATCGCCTGGACCGGCCATGCCTACTACACGTTCCATATCGGCGCCGACAAATGGAATCGAATGCGCAGCGGGTCGCTCGACGGCTTCCGCACCCAAGCTCCACCGCGTGACGCGACATCAGGGGCACCGGTCGCCATGAAGCTGGAGCTTGACATGGAAGGCCGGAAGCTGATCGCCGACGGCGCTGATATCGTGATCGCACGAACTCGCTTCTTCGACCGCAACGGCAACACCGTTCCCCGGTTAGAACGGGAAGTCCGATACTCCGTCACTGGGCCGGCTACGATTGTTGGGGACGGCCAGCTAAAGGGCACCAATCCGATCGGCCTTTCACGAGGCGCTGCCCCGGCGCTCGTTCGGGCCACGACGACGCCCGGCAAGATCACCGTCCGCGCCGAGTGTGAAGGACTCGATGCTCAAGAGGCTTCCGTTACGAGCATCGCGTTCAACCCGGATGTCATCGCCAAGAACGCAAGGCCCATCTACGACTTGGAAAAAGTCCGCATCGATCTGGGGGAAACGGGTCAACTTGTGCAGTTCGACTGGACGCCCTGGTTCGGCGAGGGCAATAGAGACGCGTCGATCCGTCTGCCGAACATGGGAGGAGTCGAGATCGCCCTGAAGTGCGGCTCAAGCGACGGCATCACGCGATGGCTCGGCGAGATGAACGTCAAAGGATTCCACGGCTACGTCATGGGCGAAGGCGTTTGCGTAGTCGATCCGAAGGGGTTCTTCTTGGAATTCCACGGCCTGCCGAAGGGCACGTACTCGCTGAAGACGTACCATCATGCCCCACAGTCAAATACGAATTCCATGGACCCGAACCGCGAGCGGCTGAAAACCTTGAAGATCAGCCAGATCCCGGTCGCGGAAACCGTGGCAATAAGCGTCGGTGACGCCAAGACTTCAACGGATACAAGCAACGGCAAAGTCCTTCCCGAAGACGGCCCGGGTACAGCGACCATTTCCTTCGTGGCGACGGGTGACGCCCCGACCAAGGTCCATTTCCGTGATGCCGACGGCCAGCGAGGCGTTTGGCTCAACGGATTTGAACTGCAGGAGGCGCGTCCACCAATGGAAGACCGGGCGACTGAAAGTCCGAGGCAACGAGTGGCTTGTCAGTGAAGACTACTATGATGTCAGGCTGGGAGCATCTTCACCGGCGTACTCAATCATCGGAGATCTCCGTTCTTGATGTATCCACTATTGGTCGACGGCATTGCGTCGCCGAAGATCATGGATCCGGCTCGTCGACGGATCTGGCCACGCGAATGCCGATGAAGCCGCAATCGCTTGCCGGGTGCGGCCCCTCTTTGTCGGGTAGCAGTGACCAGCCGCGATAGGCACAGCGGTTGTTCAAGGGGCCGTCATCCCAGCAACCGCCGCGCGGAAGGCGTTTCTCGCCGGCGAAGTCGACCGGTCGCTTCGCGCCGGGATACGATTTGTACCAATCAGCGACCCATTCGTAAGCGTTGCCAACCATGTCCATGCAGCCGTAGGGGCCGGCCCCCTGCGGATAACTTCCCACCGACACGCTCTGCAGCCTCTGGTGTACGAAGGCAGTGATGGCGAAACATGACCATTCGGACTATCTTCCCGAAAGCAGTCCTGCTCCAGCACAACTGCCAAGGGTGGCGCGCACACGTGCGTTCTGCCCTTGGGCATATGTGCCTCGGGGGGGCGACCTACATAGGTTAACCGCTTTTTCGCCGACATTGCCAGACGCTGCGATCACCGCGTACGGCCTGATCAGGGACTTTCACGGCGGATTGTGACGGGCAAGAACTCGCTTGGCGGAAGCCGTTAGCTCCACCTGACTGCCCGCATGTGAGGTTGCCCGCCTGTGGAGACCGGTTCCACGCGACTTCGCCAGCTATTCACATTGAATTAACATATCGCTCCTGCGGATGCGGACTAGATGTACGTAACATACTGTCTATCAGAGACTTGAGTCTCCCATGTCGGGCCGTGTTCTCAGGATTTGAGGGTTTGGTTGTCCGTGAATAACGAAACAATCCGCGACGAGAGTAGTTCAATGAAGGTGAATTGTGTGTTAACTTAGCGGGGATGTGTTCACTTAGTGGGGAAGGGATCCCCAATATCGGATACTGGACCGACTCCGAGGCCTGGGTGGAATGGTCCTTCGCGATGGATCGACCGAGGCGATACGAGATCCGGGCCGAACTGGCCGTGCAGGAGGAGAACTGCCGCTTCCGCGTCGGGCTGTCGGATCAGCTAGAGCCCGTCGAGAGGTCGCTCGGACAAGTGCGAGTAGAGAAGGCCGGAAAGTACACGCTGAGAATCAAACCCGATAGGGGCGAGTGGCAACCGATCAACGTTTGGAAACTGGTATTGAAACCGAGCTGGCCGAGCACAAGCGAGTGAAACCGCTTGGATTCTCGGTACATTCGTTCCTGCTGGGGCCCACTGATTTTTGTTGAGGTGATGTTCTGATGTCGATTGTTGAAGTTGCCCGCCTGGCCGGTGTTTCCCATACCACCGTATCTCGCGTTATCAACAACGAGGGACGCGTACGTTCCGAGACCGCGAGAAAGGTCCGGGACGTCATGAAGGAGATTGGCTACGTGCCGAAGCCGCCGTCGCTGCGCCGTGGTCCGCGGCGTGCGAAGGACACGAGTTTCAAGACGGGCAATATCGCCTTCTTGACCTCAAGCGAGAGCCTCCGAATCCTCTCCACGTCGCCGGTCATGGCGCATGTGCTCCATGGCATCGAAGAGGCCCTGGCCTCCTGTGGTATGAGCATGGTGCAGGGAGCGGTGGGTGCGCGGCGCCCTTTGCCGCCCATCGTGGCCAAGGGCGGCGTGGATGGCGTAATCGTATGGCCCCATCTGGACGACGTGTCGGCGGAGGCGATGGAGATTCTCCGCGATTACAACGTCGTATATGTCATGAGTGGCGCGTGCGAGCGGCTTTCGGCAGACCGGGTGCGCGTCAACCACGGGATGGTCGGCCGGCTGGCTGCGAATTACCTGATGGGCAAGGGGCACAAGACGCTCGCCTACGTGGCTCCGTCGTCCTTGTTGTCCAGGATCAACCTCCGCGATCGTTGGGCTGCGTTCTCGGCATTGGCCGATGAGCATGGCCTGGGCGCAAGGCAGTGCGTGATCGAGCAGTCCCATTTCGATCTGATTCAGATCGATCGCGATCGCGACCTGTTGATCCGGAAGACCTTGAAGGCCTTTCTGGATGAAGGTGAACTGCCCACCGGGATGTTCGTCACGTGCGATGCCCTGACGGCAAAGCTCTACCCCATCTTGAAGGGGCTTGGCATCCGGATCGGCCAAGATATCGAGATTATCTCGTGCAACAACGAGACCTCGCTGTTGGCGGGTTTGGAGCCTCGTCCGCTTTCGATCGGAATCCAACCCGAGCGTATCGGCCAAAAGGCCGTCGAGCAATTGCGGTGGCGGGTTCTTCATCCCGAAGAAGAGAGCCAGATTACTATCGAGGTGCCCCCCAAGCTGCTCTAGCAACCCGCCTGAGAAGTTCCCATGGTGCTTCTGTACTGTTGATGATACGAGGGTGTTTGTTTATGCAACGCATCGAGGCATTCTTCGATTGGCTCGACCTGGATCGAGATGGCTTGGAAGCTGTCAAAGCGGCGGTCGAGCGAAGCGATTATCACATGGCCGCGGAGGCTTTGCTGGCCTACTACCGGCGGCGCGACGATGTGACCTACTACGACGGCTGGACGCGTCCCGATGGCGAGGTCGCGTTCGACACGGCCAAGGCAGACGAGATCTGCCGCAACCGTCTGGTGCATCAGGACCTGCCGGAAGACATCGACTGGCGGGCGGATCCCCATGGTGACCCGGAATGGACCTACTGCCTCAATCGGCATGAGTTCCTGACGGAACTTGGGCGTGCCTACTGGTTCACCGGCGACGAGAAATACACGCGGTCCTGGCGGCGCATTCTGGGCGACTGGATCGCCAAAAACCCCATGCCCGACCTGATGTGGATGTTGAACGTCGACAGCGAGACCAGCCGCAAACACTTCATGCAACGGGGCACCTGGCGCCCGTTGACGCTGGGCATCCGGATGTACACGTCGTTCGTTCCGTGCTTCTACCATTTCCTGCCTTCGTCGGAGTTCACGCCTGACTTCCTGATCACCATGCTGACGAGCATGGTCGAGCACGCACGCCACACCCGCTTGTACTACACGCGTCACAAGAGCTATTTCAACGTGTCGCCCAACTGGGGTCTGATGGAGTCGAACGGTTTGGCCCATATGGGCATCCTCTTCCCGGAGTTCAAAGAAGCCGCCGACTGGCAGTGCGAGGCCATGAGCCGCTTCGAGGAGCAGATCCGCATGCAGCTTTGCGACGAAGGCATGCAGGTCGAGCGTGCCTCCGGTTATCACTTGGTCTGCACATTCTGCTTCATGCAAATCCTTGACCTGGCCTTGCGCAACAATGTGCGAGTCAGTGACACCTACAAGCAAAACGCCGAGAAGATGATCGACTTCGTCGTCAGCATCATAAAGCCGCACGGCGTGTACCCCATGCTCAAGGACGCGGATGAAAGCGACGTGTTCGGGGAGCGCGCCTCCTACGGCCTGTGGGAAGACATCAACAACCTGAACATGCTCGAGGATCACAACGACTTGCGTTGGGTGCTGAAGGCCGGGGCCCGTTTGTTCGATCGGCCCGACATGCTCTGGATCGCCACGCATGGCCAGCAGGGCGAGAAGCCAACGTTAGGTTCCGTGGCGATGCCCGACTCGGGCTTTTGCACGATGCGCACCGGCTGGGACCACGACGATCTCTACTGTGTGTTCACCTGCGGCAAGCTCGGAGTAATGGACCAGAGTTGCGTGCATGGCAACGCCGACGCCTTGAGCGTGGACATCTCCGGCTATGGCGAAACTCTGCTGATCGACCCGGGCCGCTATATCTACGAAGGTCCGTGGCGTGTGTGGTTCAAGTCGACCTCGGCGCACAATACGATTACGGTAGACGGTCACGACTCGTCCGAGTTGGCCGACGAATGGATGTTCAGGACGAAGGCCAAGAGCACACTAGAGGCTTGGTCCAGCACCGAGAAGTGCGATTACGTCGACGGTTTGCACGACGGCTTTGAGCGATTGCCCGATCCTGTAACGCACCGACGCAGGATCGTGTTCGTGAAGCCTGCGTTCTGGCTGGTCGTGGATGAATTGACCGCCCAGGACCGGCATCGCTATGACCAGTACTGGCACTTCGGCTCGGAAGCCAAACTCACGGAGGCCGGGAATCTCAGCGTCCAAGCCGACTACGACAACGGGGCCGGCATCCTGGTGAAACCGTTGTTTACCGACGGGCTGTCGGTTCAGCGGTTCTGTGGCAGCGAAGAGCCGATGCAGGGCTGGGTGTCCTACGACTATGCGGTGAAGGTGCCGGCTCCGGTCGTGCAATACAGCACAGAGTCCAAGCAGGGTATGACCCAGGCCACGCTGCTGGTGCCCTTCAAGGACAAGGCTCTCGATGTAACGGCCAACGCCATCAGCGAGATTCAATACGAGGTGACCTGCGGCGATTCGACCTACGTGCTCCTCTTGGGCAACGGCCAGGTGCAGACGATCAGCGACTTCGAATTCGATGGCGACATGCTCTGTGCCCAGTTCGACGGCAATGGAAAGCTCGTCGATTGCAGTGGCGCACAGGCCAGCCTGATCAAGTACGAAGGCAAGACGATCCTCGACTCCACCGTTCGTCAGAAGATCGATAGCCACATCAACCTACAATAGCCCCCGACGGGAAACAGAAACTCGGAGAAAAGCGAAGTGTACGATCTGAACAAGGACCCCACTAAGCGTGAAGCGTTTGTCAACGACATCCTGTCCAAGATGACGCTGGACCAGAAGGTCGGCCAGTGCTTCACTATCCATTGGGGCGGATCCATGGTCACGCCCTACGTGATGGAGGCCGTGGAAAAACTGCACATCGGTGGTATCCGCGTGACGCCGTTCGGGCAGAACTCGCGCCGCGGCCAGCACTACCACCAAAGCCTGAACTACGACTACGACTATCCGCCGGGATACAAGAAGATCAAGCAAAACCTGTTTATTCCCGGGGCCGCCGTATATGTGTCGGCAGAGCAGTACGCAGAGCGTCTGAACCAGTTGCAGGCCCTGGCGGCCAACCGCAACCCCGGGGTGCCGTTGCACGTGTCGATCGACCAGGAGGGTGACATCAGCCGAGACTTCAGCTTCGCCGGCATCAACCTCTTCCCCTCGGCCATGGGATTAACCTCGACGGGCGATCCCCAATTGGCCTACGAAGCGTGCAAGGCGGTGGCCCTTCAGCTCAGCGCGATCGGCGTGACCAACCTGCACTCGCCGGTCCTCGACGTGAATATGAATCCCAGCAACCCGGAAATCAACATCCGTGCTTACGGTGACGATCCGGACGTGGTTGCAGAATATGCGTTGGCGTCGATTAAGGGCTACTTGGAAGGTGGCCTCGTGCCCACCGCCAAGCATTTTCCGGGTCGAGGCGACTCGGACATCGACGCGCACTATGCCGTGCCCAACGTGCCGGGCGATTGGGATCGTCTCGAAGCGGTGGAACTGAAGCCGTATCGCGTGTTGATTGAAAACGGCCTGCCCAGCGTCATGCTGGCGCATACGACCGTGCCAGCGGCCGACCCCGGCATGCAGATCTCGACGGTCTCCCGGGAAATCGTCACCGGGCTGCTGCGCGAGCGACTGGGCTTCGAGGGCGTCATCACCACCGACAGCATCACCATGGGCGCATTGATGGAGAAATACGGTGTTGCCCGATCGTGTGCTCTGGCGATAAAGGCGGGCTGCGACCTGGTGCTCAACAAGGTGGAAGACGAATTCCGCGACCAAGCCTGGCTCGAAACCAAGCGTTTTGTGGAGGATGGCGAGATCTCCGAGGAACAGCTGAATGCTTCCGTCAAACGCGTACTCACCATGAAGTATAACCTCGGCATGTTCGACCGGATGGGACAGGTAGACGCAGACAAGGCAGCCGCCCCGATTCGCGACGAAGAGATCATCCGGCTGTCCACCACCGTGGCCGAGAGGTGCTGCACGCTGCTGCGGGATACGGAAGACCTGCTGCCGTTGAAGCCCGAGCAGACCGTGATGGTCATCGAGCAGCAGGTGCTCGACGGCTACAGCGGCTTCGACGTAGCCTGCAACAACAAGTGTTTCAATCAGGCCATGGTCGGTCAGTCCAAGAACATCTACTGCGTAGACACCAAGTTCAAAGCCACCGAAGAGGACGTCGACTTCTTGATGGACTACGTGGATGAAGTCGACGTGATTGTGGCGACCAACTACTACTGGCGTCTGTGCCCGGCGAACAACACCGAATTGATTCGCAAACTGATTGCCAAGGGAAAAAAGGTGATCGTGGTTACCAACTGCCCGTACGAGTTGGGGGCCGTGCCGGAAGCGGTCGCGGTGATCTGCAACTACTCGGTGACCCCCGAGAGCCTCAAGTCCGCCGCACGCATGATCTACGGCAAGTTGGAGTCTCAAGGTCAGTGGATGTTGAAGCACTACGCCAAACCGACCGAGGCCAACATGGAGTCGACGTACAAGATCATGGGCGGCATCACTGAAGACGGCGACAACGAGATCGATCAAGTCGTGTTTTGATCTAAGGACCAGGAAACAGTCAATATGCCCTGCTTGTTTCAACCCGGCCTGGTTTCAGTGACGTTCACGCATCGGACGTGCGAGGACGTGATCCAACTGGCCCAGGCAGCCCGGCTCGAACTGATCGAGTGGCACGGTTTGAAACATGTGGCACACGGCGACTTCGATACGGCTCGTCGCATCGGTCAGAGCACACTGGAAGCGGGTTTGGGCGTTGCGGCATACGGTTCGTATTATGTTGTAGGGGAAAGCGAAGACCAGGGGCTTCCGTTTACTGCCGTGCTGCAAACTGCCGTGGAACTTGGGGCCCCCATGGTTCGAGTGTGGGCGGGGAACCGAAATCCCGGCGAAGCCACGCCGGACTACCGAACACACATCGCGGACGAGACGCGACGGATCGCCGACTTGGCGGGTGAAGAGGGCATCCGGCTGGTGTTCGAGTTCCACAATGACTCACTGACCCAGACGGGCGAGTCCTGTGCCGCCTTGATGGAAGCCGTGGATCGCGACAACGCGCGAGTCTACTGGCAACCCGCGCCCGCATTGGACGCGAACGATAATCTGGACCAGCTTCGTTGCGTGCTGCCGTGGTTGGTCGGCCTGCACGTCTTCCATTGGCGTCCGACCCACGTAGACCGACATCCGCTCGCACAGGGCGAGTCGGACTGGATCCAGTATCTGTCGCTGGCAAGCCAGCACCACAGCACGCTCAACGTACTGCTCGAATTCGTGCGGGGCGACACCGTCGAGCAGTTCCACGAGGATGCTGCCACTTTGCACCGCCTGTTGGCGCAGGAAAGCCGCCTGTTGGCATAGGAAACACAGCATGACGCTTTATGACTACATCGTGATCGGCTTCTACCTGGTCTTCATGTTCATGCTGGGCCCGATCTACAAGAGCTTCAGCAAGACATCGAGCGACTTTTTTCGCGGTGGCGGCGGGATGCTCTGGTGGGTCGTGGGCAGTTCGGCGTTCATGACCACCTTCACTGCCTGGGCGTTCACCGGTGGTGCGGCCAAGGCCTACGAGACCGGCACGTTCTTCCTGGTGATCTTTGTGTGCAATATCTTGTCCCTGGCCTTCTGCTATTTCTACGTGGTGGCCAAATACAGGCAGATGCGGATCATCACCGTGATGGAGGGCGTACGTAGACGATTCGGCAAAACGAGCGAGCAATGCCTGACGTGGCTGCTGGTTCTGGTCAAGACGCTCTATGGCGGGATGATGCTGTATGCCATTGCGGTCTTCATGTCCAGTGTCTTCGACGTGCCCATGCCGCAGATGATTGTCGTACTGGGAACAATCGTCACCCTAATGACCGTCGTAGGTGGCTCGTGGTCCGCCACGGCCGGCGACTTCGTACAGATGATCGTCGTTGTCATCATTACCGTGACCATGAGCGTCCTGACGCTCATCAAGGCCGGCGGCATCAGCGGCGTCCTGGACAAGGTTCCCGATCATCATCTGGATTGGACCTTGCTCGACCGGCCCAGCGTACTTGTCGCATTCACGATTACGCTGTTGATCAATCAGTGCA
>CAYUIQ010000078.1:23262-31922 GCA_964444795.1 uncultured Planctomycetaceae bacterium | reverse complement strand
CTCGGAGGGCCATCGTACGGAGTTTTGAGACAAAGCCTAGTGCCTTTGGAAGCTTGGCCGCCGTAAAGTAATGAACATGAGCATTGTACCTCCAAGATACCCCCCATATAAGTTCTTCCTTTCTCTGCTCCCTCTGCTTCCTCCTGTTCCAATCTTGGCTTCTGAACAGGAGGAAGCAGAGAAAGGAAGAACAGGCGTTTCGGCCGGATGAAATGAGGAGTGTTATGTGGTTCATTGAAGGAAGGAGTAGGTTGTGTTTGAAAGTCCGGTCATTTCGCGAGTTGGGAAAACATACCCTTTTATAGATTGACTGATGCTACGCTTTACCCCCTACATACTAAAAACGTTGTGGCGACACCGATCGCGAACCGTGCTGACGGTCAGCGGTTCGGCGGTGGCCCTGTTCGTGTTCTGTTTCGTCGGTGCCGTGCGAGACGGCATGAACGACTTGCGGCATCGCCGGCAGGCCGAACAGACGCTGGTCGTCTTTCAGGCCCACAAGTTTTGCCCCGCCACCAGCCACCTGCCGCAAGACTACGAGCAGACAATCGAGAAAATCCCCGGCGTGCGCGAGGTCGTGCCGCTCCAGGTCTTTACGAACAACTGCCGGGCGAGCCTCGATGTGGTTGTCTTCTATGGACTGCCCGCCGAGAAACTCCGGAGCGTTCGCGATTTTCAACTGACCGCGGGAAGTTGGTCGGCGTTCGAGCAGCACGACGACGGAGCCATGGTCGGGCGAGCGATTGCCCGGCGACGGGGTATCGAGGTCGGCGGCAAGTTCTCCATCGGCGAGATCACCGTGACCGTCGAAGGCATCTACTCTTGTGACGATCTGGCCGAGGAAAACTGCATCTACACGCACCTCGATTTCCTCCAACGAGGCCGCGGCCAAAATCGCGTCGGCACCGTGACGCAATTCGAGGTGCTGCTGGAAACCGACGCCGATCCGGCGGCCCAATGCCAAGGGCTCGACGAGAAGTTCCGTAGCGGGTCGGTTCAAACCAGCACCCAACCCAAAGGCGTCTTTCAGGCCAAGAGTCTGGGCGACTTCACGCAACTGGTGGCGATGTCCAATTACCTGGCTTATGCGTGCGTCGGGCTCGTGCTGGCGCTGGTGGCCACGACGACGATCATGTCCGTCGGAGACCGGATCAAGGAACATGCCGTGCTGCAAACGATCGGCTTCTCCAAGCCGCTGGTCTTCCGCTTCGTGCTGGCCGAAAGCGTCCTGCTGAGCACCGCCGGCGGCGTGGTCGGCGTCGGTGCGGCGATGGCCGTCCTGCAACTCGGCGGCTTGGCCGTCGGTGCCGAGGGCGTGATGATGGCCTTCCGCCCGTCCGTGGCTCTGGCCATGAACGGACTGCTCGTAGCCCTCCTCACCGGCATCGCCGCCGGCATCGCCCCGGCTTGGCGCGCCGCCGGGGCGGAGATCGTCGCGGCATTGAAGCAGGGGTGAGGGGAAATGCGTCAATCGGAAACACTGGCCAGCCTCCGCTCGATCATCGCTCTTGTCCTGGGATCGGCTCCGTATTGCCGCAGAGCCACTTCCCATTTCAACCGCTCCGGATCCATCGGACCGAGCTTCGCCAACACCCGGCGAGCGATGATCTCGCGCGACCACTGGAACATGGCCGTTGCTCGCTGCACGCGCTCGCACGGCGAAAGGGCATCGACGCTCGCTTGAAAGCGCTGCTGAACATCCGCCTCGGGCTGTAGGGATCGGGCCAAGGAACTCTTTTGCCTTTCGCCGTCGTCTTCTTGAGTGAACCCAGGTATCCTAGCATATATTGGCGCGTTTGTCGCGACAAGTAGTCGTCCCGCCCTGCAAGGCCTGAAGGGCGGATCTTACGCTTAGGAAACATCGAGCAATGTTCCTGGAGGAATCAAGATGAACACGGCCAACCGGCGGCTGCTCTGGTGGCAAGTTTGTGTGGCAACGGTCGTGGCCGTGATGTCGGTATGGGCGGACCCGAATGGGGCATCCGGGGCCGAATATCTCGATATCGTGCGGGCATACGCCGACGCCATGATCGACCACGGCCGGGACGACTACGGAGACGTGCATTCGCCCCTTTTCGCCGCGGCAATGGACCGCGAGACGATGAAGACCGACGAGTTGTACCAGAAGCTGGCCCACGACTTCGGTCCGCAGGACATCGGCTTCGTCTCCGGCTGCCATTCCGACACGCTGGAAGCTTTCGCCAGCGGCAGTTGGACGCATACGCAGCCGTGGGCGACCCGGTACGGCGCTTGTACGGACGCCCAGGTGGCGATGATGGCCTATCTCCGCTGGCAGCAGTTGCCCGAGGGGCCGCGGAAGGCCGGCTATCGACGGTTGGCGCTTGCTTCGGCCGACCGATACCTGACGAGCATGCCCGATCTCCAGCGGACAATCTACCCAGGCCCGCTGGGCGACGTTATCTTCCACCTGCTGGCGGCCCATGAACTCACGGGCGACAAGAAATACTTGCAGCGTGCCGATCGGTTCGCCCAACTGGCCGTCGAGCATTTCCTCGGCGGCGATTCCCCCTTGCCTCGGGCATCGTCACGGCACGGTCACTACGAGGCGATTACCCGCGGCGACACGCTGATGATGGCCCTGTTGAAACTCTGGCAGGTGCAGTACCGCCCGGACTTGGAGCTGTCCATGGTCTACGGTGATCGGTGATCCGCTCGGCGATTGCTTTGAGAGACGCGGCGGTTTATGCTAAATGGCAAGAAGCGATAGGCGGCCCAACGTTCTCGATCATTTGCAGGAGAGAATCTACCATGTCTGGCCCCTTTACGCGACGCCGTTTCCTTGCCGCCGGGGCTGTGATCGCCGGCGCGCCGGCCGTTGCCCGAAGCCGCTCCGCAGCGGCGGAGCGAATCCGCGTGGCGGTGGTCGGTGTCCGTGGGCGGGGAGGCAGCCACATCCGGTCGCTGGCGAAATTGGCCGGCCGGAACGTCGAAGTGGCCGCCCTGTGTGATGTGCAGGAAGATGTGCTGCTGCGGAGGGCAGACGAATGCCAGAAGGCCACGGGTCGCCGGCCGGCCGTGTTTGCCGACTACCGGAAAGTGCTCGAAGATGATTCGATCGACGCGGTCAGCATCGCCACGCCCGACCACTGGCACGGCCTGCAAACGATCTGGGCCTGTCAGGCGGGCAAGGACGTATACGTCGAAAAGGTCGGTGCCCATAACGTGACCGAAAGCCGGATGATGGTCGACGCCGCGCGGAAATACGACCGGATCGTCCAGCACGGCACACAAGCCCGGTCCAGCGCCGCGGTGCGCCAGGGGATCGCGAAATTGCACGAGGGCGTCGTCGGCGACGTCTACATGGCCCGGGCGATTGCGTTTAAGTATCGGGCCGGCGGCAAGAACGATTTTCGCCCGGTTCCGGGGGGCGTCGACTGGGACCTTTGGCAAGGTCCCGCTCAGGAGAAACCCTTCAACGGGCTGGCGCTGAGCCCTCGCTGGCGATTCGTTCGCGAGTACGGCAACGGCCAGATCGGCGCTCAGGGGGTACATCAACTGGACATGATCCGATGGGGGCTAAAGCTCCAGAAGCATCCCACCGTGGTCCAGGCGCTGGGCGGCAAGTACTCGCGACCCACCTGCGATGAAACCCATCCCACGGAGATGAACGTCACCTACAAATTCGAGGATCCCGATTTCCTCGTCACCTTCGAGACGCGCACCGGCTACGCCAATCCCGAGGCGGGCATGGGCACCGAGTATCCCTGGGTGAACCACCGCGATCTGGTCGGGGCCATCTTCTTCGGCTCCGACGGCTACATGATTATCCCCGACTTCAGCAACTATTACACGTTTCTCGGCCGAAACCACGAACCGGGACCAAGCTCCCAGACCGTCGCCCCCACGCTCATGGACGACGGACACTTCGCCAACTGGATCGACGCCCTCCGCGCACGCGACAGAATTCGGCTCACCTCCGACATCGCCGAGGGACATCTCTCCTCGAGCCTCTGCTACCTGGGCAACATCGCCTGCCAAACCGAGCGCACCGTACGATTCGACCCGGCGAGCGAACGTTGCCTCGACAACGGCGATGCCAATCGGCTGCTAAGCCGACGATACCGGGCTCCGTTCACGTTGCCGGAAGAGGTGTGAAGCGGCTGGTGGGCCGCCTTAATCCCAGTACGCCGTGTAGACAGCGTCGACGGCGTCGAAGTGCGTGGTGCCGCTTTGGTTCACCACGGTGTAGTGCTCCAGTTCCCACAACCAGTAGTACTTGCCGAGGCCCGACGGGGGTAACGGTCTGAATCCGGATTCCAGATGGTCGGCGTCGTACACCACACCGTCGTCATCGCCGCCGCCGTCCTCGACGAACACGTGATCGAAGTACCAAGCCCGGCCGAAGTATCCAGCACCGATGATCTTGACATAGGTCGGCCGGGTTACCACGGTCTCCTTGCCAGCCGTCCCATAGAGCTTGGCCGTATCCGTTCCGCCGGCCGTGGCGTAGCCGTGGACGTAACGGAAGTTGTTGACGGTTATCTCAAAGGGATCGCCGGGCAAACCGCCGGCCAGCGACCCGTGCGTGTCGTCGATCTCCAGCGTATCGTCGCCGGGCGAGTCGTAGAGGAAGGCCACGTCAATGCCGCCGCCACCGTGCATGGTCACTTCGTCGAAATACCAAGCCCGGCCGAAGTGTTCGGAACCAATGATCTTGGCATTGGTCGGTCGGGCCACCACGGTCTCCTGGCCGGCCGTCCCATGGAGTTTGGCCGTATCCGCGCCGCCGGCCGTGGCATAGCCGTGGACGTAGCGGAAGTTGTTGACGGTTATCTCAAAGGGATCGCCGGGCAAACCGCCGGCCAGCGACCCGTGCTTGTCGTCGATCTCCAGTGTATCGTCGCCAGGCGAGTCGTACAGGAAGGCCACGTCGATGCCGCCGCCGCCCTCGGCGGTCACTTCGTCGAAGTACCAAGCCCGGCCGAAGTGTTCGGAACCGATGATCTTGGCATTGGTCGGTCGGGCCACCACGGTCTCCTTGCCGGCCGTCCCATGGAGATCGGCCGTATCCGTGCCGCCGGCGGTGGAATAGCCGTGGACGTAGCGGAAGTTGTTGGCCCGCACCGCAAACAAATTGCCGGGCAACCCGCCGGTCAACGAGCCGTACGTGTCGTTGACCACCAGCGTGTCGTCGCCGGGCGAATCATAGAGGTAGGCCACGTCGGTGCCGCCGCCACCGTGCATGGTCACTTCGTCGAAGTACCAAGCCCGGCCGAAGTACCCGACACCGATGATCTTGGCATCGGTTGGCCGGGTTACCACGGTCTCCTGGCCGGCCGTCCCATGGAGATTGGCCGTATCCGTGCCGCCGGCGGTGGAATAGCCGTGGACGTAGCGGAAGCTATTGACGGTTAGCCCAAAGGGATCGCCGGGCAAGCCGCCGGTCAACGTACCGTACGTGTCGTTGACCACCAGCGTGTCGTCGCCGGGCGAATCGTACAGAAAGGCCACGTCGTTGCCGCCGCCCCCATTGGCGGCGATGTAAGGCGTGTTGGCAAGGCTGACGACCAAGCCCGGGCGGGAAAACGTGCCTTGACCGGGTCTCAACCGGGCCGTTTCTGCCGCGGTCGAGCCGGTGAGTACCGCAGTATCGTTGCCGCCGGCCCCATCGAAGCTAATCACCGCTGCCTCGGCGTCGGTGAACTCGTAACCGATGCCGTTGATCCTCATGCGCCGGCCGGTGGTCGTGTCCAGTTCGAAGGCATCGACGTCGTCCGTACCGAAAACGGTCAGCGTGTCGCCGGCCTGATGGACCAGATTGGCAAGACGGAAAGTAACTTCGGTGCTTGTTCCGCTGAGTCTTGCGTAGTAGACCTCGCCGGGGCCGGCAACCGTCCAGTCGATACGTTGCCTGCCATCGACCAGATTGGACTCCGCCAGGGGCGGATCCTGGCGGCTCTGGTCGTAGAGGGTCAGCGCAACGGTCTGGCCCGAGTTCTCCGAAACGGCGTCAAGGGTGAGCAGCCCAGCTCGCGTTGTCTCGAAGCGATACCAGAGGCTGCCGGTCGACGGATCCTGGCCGGATAATTCGAGGAAGGTAGTCGAGCCCAAATCGGCTAACGCTGAGACTGTCACGGCATAGTCTTCAACCTCTCCATCGGGAGCCAAGCCAGTGGGCGTCGGACTGCCTGTGGAACTCAGCCGGAAGCGGGCGTAGGTCTCGCCCAACTTGGCCTCGGCAGGGACTAGCAGGTCGAACTGGTTCAGGCCGTGGGTAACCGGCGCGATTTGGATGAAGTGCTCATCGGCCACCGTCTCGAAGTTGCCGTCCCGGTCGGCGTCAATCCAGGCGTCCAGGAAACCGCCGATCCCGCCCGGGTCGGTTACCGTTACGTCGAAAGTGGCAACTTGACCTGGAAAGAGCTGGCTGGTTAGCACGACCCCGTCCTCATCGATCAGATCGGCCGCGTCGTCGCCCGTGGCCGTGGCATTTGGTTGCCCGTCGGCTTCAAAATCAATCAAGCCACCCAAATGGAATTCGGGGACGACGACGTGCCGGGCACCGTTGCTGGCCAACAGAGTCGGATAGGAGCCGTCGGGGGCGTCGCCGAAGTCAACGGGGTCTCCCGCCGACCTCACCCACACGGCGTCGGCAGTCACGTATTCGTTGGCGTCGTCGGTGAGAGTTACTGCCAGTGTATTGCCATATACGGCGATTTCCGTCAGGTGTTCAAACCACACGCCGGATAGCGGTTCTTGCTCATCGTCAGGATTGACTTCCTGATTCTCCAGCGTGGTGATCGACTGCGACCCACTCGAAATTGTGAAGGGTGCGTCCGTCGCACGGTTGCGATGATCCGCCCATGATGCGAAGACGTCGTAGTTCCCTGAAGCCAAGCCAGTGAACGTCCAGGTGGAGGCGTATAAGCCGGAACCCTTGGGCCTGTACAGGTAATCCCCGTTATAGACGTCGGCAACCTGTCCCGCGTTCCAGGCGCCCTGCAATGTGTGTCCCGCGTCCCCGTCGTCGATGATGAGAGGTGCGTCGTTATCGGCTTCTGTCGCGGTGACCGTATGACTGGGCACGCCGATCGATGAGATCGTGAAGCTTGCCGTACCGTGCGTGGTGCCGGCATCTTGGGCCGCGCTGATGGGTACTTCCTGGAGATCGTCCCAGTTCTCCGTTGTGAACGTCAATGTACTGGGCCCGCTGACATTGAGGTCCGGGTCCCCCCCTGGTTGCTTGGTGATGTTCACGGTCACGTCGGAGATGGGCTCCACGCCTAGTTTGACCGTAAACTCAGCTTCATCACCCTCAGGCACGGGCAAACTCAATGGTAACACAACCAGGCTCTGGATTTCATCATCCTGGTTCGTAACCGATACACTCGGATATACTGGGACGAGACCGTCGTACTTCGGATCGTCGCTGGAAACTGTGGCAATGGAGATGGTGTAGGAGATATCGCCGTCATCCAGCTCATCGTTCACACCCGTAACGGTAACCGTCTTGGACGTGTCCCAATTGTCGGGCTCGAAAAGCAGGCTCGCCGGCGGGACAGTTCCTTCCGTCGTGTCGCTGGAGGAAAGGCCGATGGTGACATCCGCCGCGGGCTCTGAATCCAGGACCACCGTGAACGTCGCCGTGCCGTCCGGCTCGGTGGTCGGACCGGATATCGGGCTGACTGTAATCCCTGCCGTGTCGTTGTCGGTGATGTTGACCGTAACGTCGGCGATATCGATGCCGTCGTATAGCTCGTCCGCGCTGGAAATCGTGTGCGTGATCGTTCCGCTGTGTGTGGCGGGGGCGGTGGACTCGTCCTCGTCGTCATCTACGGCCTCGACGCTGACTTCCTGGGGAACAGACCAGTTGTCGGGCGTAAAGGTCAGCGGTGTGGCTGAGGTCACCCTCACCTGAATATCCGGCGTGATCGCAATCTGCACGTCGGCCGTCGGCGGCGAGACGAGCACCACCTCGTACTTATCGGTAATGCTACCGTCCTCACGGACATCCGTTGAACCGTTGCTCTCGCTGATCTGTGGATCGAGGTTGATAACCGTCACCGTCGTCGGGGCGTTGTCCGTGCCCCCGTCGTCGTCGGACAGCGTGACGCCGATCGTGTACGTATCGGTCGCGTTGTCGTCCGGATACGGATGCACCGCCGTGAACGTGCGGTCCGCTGGAGCCACTAGGAGACTCGTCGGCAACGTACCGTCGCCCCAGTCAACCAAAACGGTGTGTGTATCGAGCGTGCCCGGGTCGGTAAACGTGCCACTCAAGGTAACGGCGCCGCCTTCGTCGATCGTGGTATGGTCGAGCGTGAGGGCGGTGATTTGGGGATCGACGTTGCTTACGATGACGGTCGTCGGGGCCGTGTCCGTGCCGCCGTCGTCATCCGACAGGGTGACGTTGATCGCGTACGGGTCGCTCGACGTCCCCGAGGGATCGTCGTCCGCGTATGTATGTACGGCCGTGAACGTCCCGGCAGCTTGGTCCACTGTGGAACTCGTCGCCGACGTACCGTCGCCCCAATCGACCTGCACGGTATGCGTGTCCAAAATTCCCGCGTCGGTGAACGTACCGTTGACCGTCACCGTGCCGCCTTCGTCGATTGCGGTCTGGTCGAGCGTGACGGCAGTGATCTGCGGAGCGACGTTGGTCACCGTCACCGCCGTCGAGGCCGTGTCCGTGCCCCCGT
>CAYUIQ010000078.1:0-23162 GCA_964444795.1 uncultured Planctomycetaceae bacterium | reverse complement strand
ACCGATGCACCGCGGTAAACGTCCCCGCCGCCTGATCCACCGTGGCACTGCCGGAAGTGCCGTCGCCCCAGTCGACGCTGACCGTGTGCGTGTCGAGTGTGTTTGCATCGGTAAAGGTCCCGCTGAGCGTGACGGCATCGTTCTCGCGGATGGCATCATCGTCCAGCAGGAGGTTCGTGATCTGCGGGTTGACGTTGGCATCGATTGTGAGCGTGCCTACCGCATCGTCGGACCATGCGCCTTCGGCGTCTTGCACTCGAAATACAATCGTGTGCTCACCGGCCGTGAGATCGCCCGCGGATACTTGAACGTCTTCCTGTGTTGCAAAGACACCATCGAGGTTGGAAGACCATTGATACGCGATGATCGTTCCGTCCGTGTCGTTTGCGGATCCGTTGAATTGGATGACATCGTCCGGCTGCTGCCCGGGATTTGGAGCAATCGAGTCGATCGCGGCCGCGGGGTTGTAGTTGCCCGTTCCCGATAGCGCGACGACGTAGTCCGACTCATCGGGATCGTTGCCGTGAAGCGTCAGATTCTCATTGAACGCGCCGCCGGAATCGGGCGCGAAGGCAACGGTTATCCGCTTCGTGTCTCCCGGTGCGATCGTCCAGTCGTCGGAGGCATCCCCGCCGGCATTCGCGTCCGTCAGTTGAAAGGCGCCGGAAAGACTGGCCCGATGGACAACCAGGGGTGTTTGCCCGTCGTTGTGAACGGTGAACGCATGCGACGACGAGCTGCCGATGTTCTGACGCCCGAAATCGAACGCATCCGGCGCGGGTTCAACACGAATGTCGGGTTCGTGCATGCCCGGCGTAGGCGCTTTTGCCGTGAAGTTCGCCGGATCGTTCCCCCAACCGTCAACCGGATCGCGGACCAGTGAATCGGCGCCGGCGGCGGGCGTCGTCGGCCACGGCGAGGTACTGCCGTAGCTGACCTCATCGACTAACAAGTAGGGGACGAACGAGGGCGCCTCCATGGGCGGCTCGTCCGGGCGGTGCAGTCGCACGGTCTCCGACGCGTTGTCCAAAAAGGCGCCATAACCACCGACGATTTGGACATTCGCACTCGATATTCCGTAAGCGACTTCAAATGCATCCAGTTTCGCGGGTTCCGTCGCCGGATCGAAGGGAACGACCAAGAGTGCCTTTCCGGCCGCGAGCGTCGTTCCGGCCGCGAAGGCGAAACCCTCGATCGTCCAACCGACGTCTTGCGACTCGCCTCCCACCTCGTAGTTCTCCCAAAGGTTCACTGCCGAACCGGTTGGGTTGTAGATTTCGATGTACTCCAGGTCCTGTGAACCGGTTGGGCTATACATCAATTCGTTGATCACGAGCGGTCCGATGCGAGGTCCGCTATTGACCGCTCCCACGCGCGGATCATCCGGCGACGCTTGTACATCGCCCAACGTGGGACCGCGCATCGGATACAATTGGCCGGTTGCGTTGGGCCATCGTCCGAGAGCCTCCCCGCTGGCTGCCGCATCGAACTCGACGTGGTCGACGAATCGAGTCAGCGTGCCGTCGGCACGCGCCTGAATCAACCATGCATCGTCGCCGTACGCGGCGCTGAGAGCGAAGTCGTTTTGTCCCCCCGATGCGTTGAAGTCGTATTCGTCGAAGACAAGATATCCGTCGGCGGAAAGGATCGTTCCATCCGGTATGCGGTACTTTTTGTAGGAGTCGCCGCTGGTCACGGTATTGATCGCGTCGCAGAGGTACCAACCGCCGATATCAATATCCGCGACCGTCGTGTTGTGTAGTTCGATGGCATCGACATGCGGCAAGTCGGTATGGGTGAGGACTTCGTTCACCACCACGTCGCTCAAGTGTCCTGCTCCGGCAAAGCCCGGCGATCCGCCGAACTCGGCACTGGACCGCCAATTATTGTCGTTGCTGTAATTCCCGGCAACGTCGAGCGTCTCCAACGAACTGCCGCCGCCGTCCGCGCGGCCCGGCCACGCGCCGGTGTCGTTGTACGTGAAATCGTGAATTGTCCGTCCGTACGGATCCATCAGCGTCAGGCGTTCTCCGGAATCGTCCAACTGGCCATCGAACACGCCGATTGTATTAATGCCGGTTCCGTAGCGTGCTGCAAACGCCTCGATATTTCGCACAACGACGCCGAATTCGCCGGCCGCAAGCGACGCGGCGCCGGGGTCCGTCAGTTCGAACCGAACGCCGTCGGTGAATTCCATGCCCGTTAGGACGAGAGTCTCGCCCGTCGTGTTCTCCAATTCGATGAACTCGAAGTCGCCGTCGGTGAACGCGGGGTTGATCGCAGCTTCCGCCGCGGTCGGCCCGGCCGGATGATACATCAATTCGGTGATTCGCACGCCGTCGGCCAGCGGCCCGGTGGCAACTCCCGCCACAAACTGAAATTCATCGGACCAATGGCTGAACAGTCCCACCTCGCCCGAATCGTCTTGCATCCGCACGCGAACACGATAGGTGGCGCCGACTTCGAGATCGTGACCGGGAATCTCAATCGTATCGGCGAACGTCGTGACCGCTCCGCTTTCCCAGACCGAATCGATTTCGTAGTAGCGAGGTTGCGTTGAATCGTACGGATCGTAGCCGGGAGCGTCCGGGTCGGTCACCCGGGCGATTCGCCACTGCAGCGCCCCGAAGGCGTCGTTGCTGCTTTGAAAATCGGAGGTATGGAACGCCAGTCCGTCGATGGTGAACCCGGGTGCGCCGACGTAGGACACGGTAGGCGTGGCGGGGATGTCGCCTTCGTCAACCAACACGTTCGAGTCGATCCACGTGCCGCGCGTATCGACATAGCTCTTCATTAGTTGGATCATTCCGGCAAAGTCATCCGACGCCGACTGCTCGTAATACCGCCCGGCGCCCGACTTGCTCGAATTCACGTAACCGGAAGTCATGATGGGGTTGTAGTCCCACATCGCCCGGTCCGCATCGACCAACGATGCCTCGCCGGGTGTGTAGACAAACGAAGCCATCTCGTCGATGAGCATGCCCGTCTGCTCGTCGTTGTAGAGCAGGTCGCGTAGTTCACGGGCACGGTTTTGGTATTCGCGGTTGAAGTTGGCGTTTGGAAGAACTCGGCTCTTGAACGGCTCATTGCCGTTGCCGTACATGTTGTCTGCCCAAATCAGATCGAGGTCCCAGGGCAGAACTTCCCATAGCCCGGTTTCGGGATGGTGATAATAGAAGTAGTTCTTTCCGTACCCGATGTCGTAATGGTGGATGCCTTCGACAATGGTTCGATAGCTGTAGTAGTTCTCCAGGTTGAGATTGTCACGCCACCATTGCTCCGACGGCGTCGTGTCTTCGTACGTGTCTTGAAATAAGTCCAGATCGGACCGATCGGTTGGCTGGGTGGGGCCTTGGTTGTTGAGCGTGCCCGTGCCGCCTTCCATCTTGTAGAGGTTTCCGTCGGGCAGTCCGTGCTCGTCGAGGTAGTTCCCGTCGGGTTGTTCGACCGCAAGGTACAACCCCTGAAAATCGCCGCCGTATTGGTTCGCGCCGTCTTCGGCGGAGTCGGCGACGATTCGGAAGTGGACGAAATTTGTATTGGGAGCCGCAACGCCCGCAAGATCGAACAGTTTGAATCCGACGGACTCGAACAGTCCTTGCTCGCCGCGGTGCAGATAGTTGCCCTGTTGAATGATGGCCGAGAAGTTCAGCTTGTCCCACGTCGTATCGTATTCATTCCCGTAGTTGTCGAGGGCTTGGAATTCGTGGCCGCGGTTGAAGTCGAACTTCCACATGTTCTTGCCCATGGCGTAACGCCAGGTGCCGCCGCGGGCTCGATAGCGGATATGGTCGTACACCTGGCCGTTGTAGACCAGCGTGCCCTGCCAACCGTACTCGCTCCCGCCGTATTTCCCGGCCGACGAGTCGGGGATGTATTGTGACTCTTCGTGTGATGTTTCCGTCGTCAGCAGGTGGTAGACCGGCACGCTCTCAAGCAATGTCGAATCGTAGTCAACATCCGCCGCGGAACCCGGTTGCGCCGAACCGGTCCAACTCGGCACGCCATCGTAGACGAAATAGGCGAAGTTCGGTTGGGGATCGTCCGAATAGGGAGCGATGTCCGACGTGCCGAGACTGTCTTCGGTAGTTATGCGATATCGAATCAACCGCCGATGTTGTTGGACACTGCCGGGAATGACGGCCGTAAAGACGTCGTCGCCGGGCTCGGCATCGGAGCCCGCCCCGTCATCCGTCATTTCCAGCGGCGTCCAGCCAGCGGCGTAGGCCGCGTCGCTATGTGCGATGTAGTTGCCCGGTTCGACGATCTGGTACTCGAGAGTGACGGCCGCCACGCCGTCGGGATCGGTCACCTTGGCCGTGATCGTCACCGGTTGCCCTGTGCTCGGTTGGTTCGGTCCGTGATCGACCTGCCGGACTTGTGGGGCGGCGTTTACGTCGTACACGGAGTTTACCTCGCCGGGCGTTACGCCAGGATTGCCGCCGGATGCTCCGACCAGCCGGGCATCGAAAAATGCGTCATCATCCGGCGCATCCGGAGCGGCATTGACTAGCTGCACGGCAATCACGTTCGTGCCGGTGACGAGATATTGGTCGGCGTTGAGTAGATCGAACGGGATGAATTCCGCGTTTTCGAGCGAGGCGTCCGCATAGGCCGTGTGCGCCAGTTCGTCCGAGGCGACGTTGACGCCGATCACGTGGGACCCGTTAATCCAGACGTTGACGCCGTCATCGAATTGCAGTTCCAGGCGCAGCCGGTCGATCTGGTTCGGATCGGGCACTTCGAATTCGCGACGCAGGTACAACGTCGAGTAACCGTTGGGCGTATTGTCCAATTGCGACATGTCGGTCAACTCGGTCTCGACGAATCCCTCGCCGTAGCCGACGGCGGTCGCACCGGACGACCACGCCAAGTCGTCGAATCCGATGGTTCGCCACTCACCCAAAGTCACGGACGGTTCAGCCGTTCCCTTGAGATAGTCCCAGGTTGATCCGACATCAAAGAGCGTCGTTTGGAAGACGGGCGTTCCGGTCGAGGGTCGCCAGTTGCCGCCCAGATCGTTGTCGAAGGCCGGGTTGATCAACTCCATCGAGTAGCCCGGTGTGTCGCCGACGGTCGGCCACGGAAAACCGAGTCGGTAGCCCACCTCATCTTGGAGAATCCCCAGTTCGTCGCGCAGCGAGATTGTTTCCCCGTCGTTAGCGAGCCGGCCGGAGAAGGGGCCGTACACGATGTTGGAAGCAACGCCGAATTTCGAGATGACCGCGGACTTGTCCTGGGCCAAAACCAGGTAGCCGCCGGGAGCGATGCTCGCGCCCTGGGCGAACGCGTACTCGATGCCGTCGGTGAACGACCAACCGGAAAGGTCAACTTCCGTTGAGCCGGCATTGAACAATTCGATAAACTCGACCGGCTCGGTTTTCACGTCCGGGTTGGTGTGGATTTCGTTGATGACCACCGTTTTTGTCAACGGCGGATCATTCTCGGCGCCGAGTGTCACGCCCGTAAGCAACACCAAGTCGTTGTCGCCGGCGCCGTTGGGCCAACGTCCGTAGGAAACGCCGGGCAAAGCCGTATCAAACTCGACGTGGTCGGCGAAGCGAACCAACTGATCGCCGGGATCCGCCTCGAGCAAGTAGACGTCGTCGCCCCCCCCGCCGCTGAGGGCGAAGTCGTTCGGACCGGCGCCGCCGGACGCGTTGAAATCGCTCTCGTCGAACACGAGGTACTGCCCCGAGGCGAGTTCCGTCCCGTTGGGGATGCGGAACTTCCGGTAGTCGCCGGTCGAGTCGCTCAAATACCAACCGCCGATGGCGATCGTGCCGGCGGTAGGATTGTACAACTCGATCGCGTCGGTCTCTCCAAGGTCGGGTTGCGAAAGCACTTCGTTAACGACGATGTCGGCCGCCGGTTCGGCGCCGGTTGTTCCCGGACTGCCCCCGTAGGATGCGCTGGACCGCCAGTTGTCGTCGTCGCTGTAATCGCCGGCCGCATTGCGCAATTCGAGAGTGCTGCCCTTGCCGTCCGCCCGGCCGGGCCAGCCGCCTTCATCATCGAAATTGAAGTCGTGGACTATCTCGTCGAGCCGGTTCGTAAGCGTGAGTTGCTCTCCGGCGTTGTCGAGCGCTCCGGCGTACTCGCCCGTGACGCGGTCCACGGCTCCGTATCGCAGCACGAACGCCGCGGCGTTTTTCACGATCACGATGCGTTCGCCCGGTTCGAGGTAATCGATGCTGCCATCATCGAAGTTGAAATCGATTCCATCGGTGAAACGCAGGTTGCTCAAATCGACCCGGTTGCCGCCCGTATTGATCAGTTCGACGAATTCGAAGTCGACATTGGTCAGCAGGGGATTTGCCGCTAGTTCGGCGGCTGTGGGGTCGTGCGGATGATAGTTGATCTCGGAGATGGCCAGGTTGTCGGACACGGCCGTGTCGCCGACGTAAAACGTGGCCGCGGTGAGCGCCGACCAATCTCCGCCGTCGAGCACGCGTGCCTGTACTTCGGTGCTTTCCAGTAGGGTTTCAACCGTTCCCGACGAGATCGTCGCCTTTAACTCCACATCGAAGCTGATGTCGCTGCTGTTGGGAACCCCTTGATGCACTTCGACCGCCAAGACGTTTTGCCCCTGGACCAACCACGCCGGATCAACGGAGAACTCGTAGAAAGTCGACTCGGCGGCGCCGCCGACGGTGGACGCGGCGTAGGTGTCGTAATTGACCGTGCCCGAAGGCATGTTCATCTCCGGTTCGCGGGGAAGTTCATGCCCGTTGAGGTAAACGAGGGCGCCGTCGTCGCGAACCAGACGGAGTGTTAATGCCGTGATGCCCGAAGTGTCGGCGAGTTCGAAAGCGTGCCGAAAATAGGTCGTCGGGTGTTTGTTGCTGCCATCGGGTCCGTAACTCACGGTGGTGACGACGTCGCCGTCTCCGTAGCCCAATTGGGCCGGTCCCTGCGCCCAGGAGGTATCCAAGAAGCCTGGTTCTTTCCACGCGGTACCCTGATTGGAACCGTCGTCGAGGTACTTCCACGTAGCGCCTTTAGCGATGAGCGTGCTGGTTGCAGTGGATGGTACGAACTGTTGTGCGACAGGCGAAATCGCGCCGCCGGTAAGGCGAGGGTCGGTGCCGTCGAGCGTGTAGTAGATCGTTCCGTCCGGCGCGTCCATCACCAGATTATGACCCGAAGGGATCTGGCCGCCGTGTTGCCCGAAGGTCGGGGCCTCGACACTCGGGTAAAGTGGCGTGGACGTGCCGTCGCGCAGTGTCGTGTTGCGGAACTGGTTGAGGACGATGCCGGTTCGGGCCGGGAAGTAGTTGTTGACGATCCCATTGATCGTCGTTTGCCAGTGCGTTTTGGTGTACGGCGTAGATCGTTTCGAGTCACCCCAGCGGGCCGATTCGGCGATGATCGCCATCTCGATTTGGCTCGCCCTTTCGAGCAACCGTTCCGTGTTCGCTTCCGGCGTAATCAGCCCCTCGTTGAAGAAACACTCATGGACGCGGTCGGCGAACTTCAACCGGTATTCGGGATGGGCCATCAACTCCTGGTGAAACCACTGCGGGTTGCTGTACTGGAAGGTGTCGCCGGCCGGCCACGGCCCGTTGCGGTTCACGTTCAAGTCGCCTTCGAGCAGCGTGTGCTCGGAGTCGTGGGCGAAGAACAAGAACCCCCTGTCGCCGGTTCGGTCGCGGATTCCGTACCAGTTGTTCGGCCGGTTGTTGCTGAGGAAGTTTGAAATCGGCGCATCGCGGTTTCCCGTGTAGAGGATCACGAGCATGTAGTCGATCATGTTGTCGATGTCGAGCAACACGGGATAGTCAGAGTTCCTCATACCGTCCGTGTTGAGACCCTGGACGCGATAGTACGCCTCGTCGGTGCCGAATCCTGCCTTTCCCTGGTTCCACAGTTCGGTCCAGGCATCCATGTTGCCGTCGGTGGCCTCGGTCGTGTATCCGATCGAACTTCCACCGCATTTGATGACGTCGAAGTTTTCTCGCTCACCGCCCAAGTAGGTTGCGCCGAAAGCCGCTTCCGCGCGTTCCTGTGTCTGGTACATACCCCAGTATTGGCCGTTGATGTAGAGATGGTAATAACGGCTCCGCGTATAGGGTTGCCCCATCTCGCCCTGCAAGTCTCGGGAGAAGACTTCACGGACCATGGCGTTTCTGCTGTCGCCCCCGAAACTCCAAGAGTAGTTTTGCGCCGTGCGAAGGTCGAGCTTGTCAAACTCGTCCGCTCCTTCGTCGCCGAACATCGGATACTCGAGCTTGGCGTCGCCGTATTCGTCGCGGAAGAAGAGGCGAAAGGCATGCTTGGGGTTGTTGTCGCTACGGCTGTACCCGCCGCGAATTCGCAGACCCGCGTTGACCTGAAAACCCTCGCTGCCGTCCGGGTTGAGCAGTTCGACCGAAGATGCCCGTTCCCAATCGATGCCGTGGCCGCCCGCGTTGACGTAGATGCCCGTGGCCGAATCGAACAGGTTGCCCACGTCCGTTGCGATCGACAACGAAGGGATGTCCGTCAATGCATCTTCGAGTTGTGGCCCCCAGGTCCCGTTGTTGACAATGTCCGGGTCCATTCCATAATTCAACACCTGCCCGTTGACCGATCCCGGGGGCCAACCGGCCGGCGCTTCACCGTTGGGCGATTGGGTGATTACGTCGTTGAGGAAGATGTAGGTTTGCGTGTCGACGTCAGTCGGTTCGTATCCCACCTTAAACGCCGCGGCGCGAAGAACCGTTGTTTCGGCGATATGGACCGGTCCTGCATAGACCGTACCGTTTGTTTCCGTGGGATCGCTGCCGTCGGTGGTGTATCGAATCGTCGCGCCGTCGGTTTTTGTGCTGATTGTTAGATCGAACGGTTGTGTATAGAACCCGCGATCGACGTTGAATTTGGTATCCTTGACGAAGTCGAGAAACGCGGAGGTATTGGCGCTGCCGGGCGTTGGTGTGGCAAAGTACCGCTCGACGCCCTCACTGCTGACGGCGACAAGTTCCGGCAAGATCAGGAAGTTCTCATCCGAGGCGTCTGTATTGAGGCCATGGATCGCCAAAACGTTGGTTCCCGCACGAAGCGCTCCCGTGAAGTCGGTAACGTTGAACTCTTCATACACCGTCGACTGTTCATCCGGTTGGGTCGCCGTAGCGGCCGAATTCCATACGGTTGTTGCTGGTGCATTGCTCCGCGCGATTTCCTGTCCGTTGAGATAGGCGACAAACCCGTCATTATGCTGCATTCGCAAAGCAAGCGATTCGATGACAGCGGGATTCTCGACGTCGAATTCGACCCGCGTCCAAAGCGAGGAGTTCACGCCGAACATTTCGGGGCCAACGTCGGTTTGCACGGCGTCGCCGAATCCGGTAATCGCCAACCCGCCGTTGGCCGTGTCGCCGACCAGTTCAAAGTTGTTGTTGAAAGCCCCTTGGTTTCCTTGCGCCGCGAACAATTCGACGCCGCTGCCGCCGCCCCTCTCATAGTAGACAAGCCGTAAATTATACGCGCCTGCATCGGCGACGTTGAACACGCCGAGCGTATCTCCGGGACCGCGCGGGGTAGGATGCGAAATATTGAACGTGTCCGTGCCGTTCGTCAATTCGAGACTGAAACCGTCGTCGCTCAATACGCCGAACGTCCAGTCTCCCGCCGTCGGTATCACTACCGACGCTGTTGCCTCGATCACGAAGTCATCGACGACTGCTCCGGCCGTGGTGCCGGGAAACGGGTTGTCGTTGCCGAAGTGGCCAGAGGCGTTGGTGCCCAAGTAGTCGATGACCGGCGCGTTCTCAAACGCCGCGCTGTCTTGCTTCCCGGGATCGGCGATAACGCTCTCGGCCGTCGCAAGACTGTCAACCGTCACGTTCGCCTTGTAGTTGGTCACCTCGAATTGGGAGGGATTCTGGTTGAATCCGATGCCTGTCGACGAACCGGGGCCGCCCGACCAAGCGGAATCGTCGAAAGTGAGGTCGGTCCACGTTGTGCCGAGCGCGTCGTCCGCGATCACCGGTACGTGATACCACACCGGCGATCCTTCCGGCAGCAGTGTTATCGTTTCCTGCGCCATGCCGTAGGAAACGTCTTCATGTTGCTCGGGATATTCCGGCGAATACTCGTGCGCGACCGACACGCCGTTGGGGCGAACAATCGCAAGGTATTCTTCTTGTCCCGGGTCGGCGTCGAGCCCGAAACTCGTGTGCAAGGTGCCGGCCGGATCGTCTCGGTCCTTGCCCGACGCAAACACGACGAGATAACCACCTGCTTCGATCGTCACGTCGGGGATACGCCACTTCATCAAGTTCGTATCGTTGTCGGTTAGATACCAACCATCGAGATTGACCGGCGCCCCGGTCGGGTTGTGGAGTTCGATCCAATCGGGCGTGTCGCCATCTTCGTCAGTCAAGCCCGAATCGTTCGATGCCAGGAACTCGTTGATGAGGACCGGCGCTTCCAATGGCGGGCCGTTTACGGCGTCCAGGGACAACTCCGCCAGTTCCACCAAATCGCCGCTGCCGTTGGGTACTCGGCCCATCGAGATGCCCTCGACCGACGGGCCGAACTCGACGTGGTCGACGAAACGAATGAGGTTTCCGCTCGCATCGCCCTCCAAAAGCCACACGTCGTCGCCGCCGATTCCATCCAAAGTGAAGTCCTTCGGGTCGACGCCGCCGGAAGCGTTGAAGTCGCTTTCGTAAAACACCAAATAGTCGTCGGCCGGCAAAACGGTGCCGTCGGGAATGCGGAACTTCTGATAGTCCCCGCTCGAATTGCTCAGATACCAGCCGCCAACGTTGATGTCCGTCGTCGTCGTATTGTACAACTCGATTGCGTCTGTGTCGGGCAACGTCGGTGCGGCGAGGAGCTCATTGACGACAACGTCCGTCGCTGGCATTGCGGCATCCGCACCGGGTGAACCGCCGTATTCAATACTCGAGAACCAATTGTCCGCGTCGCTGTAGTCACCGCTGCGGCTGACGACGCTCAGCGTGCTTCCCTTGCCGTCGGCCCGCCCCGGCCAATCGCCGCTGTCACTGTATGTGAAGTCGTCGATTACGGCGTTGTACCGATTCAGAAGCGTTAGCTGTTCACCGCCGTTGTCTAGTTTGCCCGTGTATTGTCCGGCCACGAGAACGTTTGTCCCGTATCTCGCTTCGAAGCCGTCGCTATTATTCACAACAACAACATGCTCTCGCGGTTGAAGTTCGGTGACCGCGCCGTTGGAAAAATTGAAGTCGATTCCGGCGGTGAATCGGACCTCCGAGAGTTGAATCGGGTCAAGACCGATGTTCGTCAGTTCGACAAACTCGAAATCACCGTCCGTGAACTCGGGGTCAGTCAACAACTCCGCCGCGTTCGGATCATGTGGGTGGTAGTTGATTTCGGTGATCGCCAAGTTCGCCGCGGACGCCGAATGAACGTAGAACGCCGCCTCCGCCAAGTCCGACCATTCGCCGCCATCGAATGCACGGGCTCGAATCGTCGTGTTCCCCAATATCGTGATCGGCAAGTCGTCGTAAAGCACGGCATCGGGCGAAACGTCGCCGCCGGCAAGTTGCGGGTCCGAACCATCTGTCGTGTAGTAGATCAGCCCGGAAGAGGCCGAAAGTGTTACCCCAAAACCGAGAGGGACCTCGCCGCCGTTTTGATTAAAACTTGGCGCATCGACCGACGCAAGAGAGCCAAATTGAGTGATCCCGACATGGGCTGGCGACGCGGAGTTGGCATCCAGAAGCGGGTCCGCGGCCCCTAACGGGCCAGCGGACAGCAAATGACGTGCTTCGAGCGGTTCGAAAGCAAGCCGCCGCAACGCGTCTTGTCTGCGTCGCGTACGTCTACCGGACAACAACTTGTGTCGATGCTTGCTTCCCACACTTTCCTCCTCATCGCTCTCTCAACCCCGCGCGGGGGGGAGAACGTATCCACCGCGATTTCATTCGCGTAAAGGGCGAGCAAACCAAACCATATGCTGACACACCTGAACCGTTTTGTAAAGGAAATTTGGCCATTTCTCCAGCATCCCTGTGGTAACAAGGTCTAGGCGCCATCGATTGCCGTTGCTACGGAAGGCGAGAAAGGACTTCTGGAAGCCTACGGAATAGTACCAGCCCTTACTGGGGGGTAGTTGTTTTGGGAGTATACACACATGGTAGGCTCTTTCGGCGAACGTCGGTGAATCCGTCGCACATGAGAGAGAGAACGTGCCGAGTGGGAAAGGCGGGCGGCAGCCCCTACATCCGTTCTTGACGGTGAAAACACAAGAATGTTTGCAATCTGGAGTGTTTCTGATATCCTAGAGATGTTGAGTTGGGCGAACATCAACGACGGGATAGTCCGAGGCAAGAGCGAGGCGGAGGTCGTCACTGGCGTCGGTGCAAAGGGGGATAATCCGCGGTTCCCACATAGGGAAGTCCCGCTCTTGGCGCAACCTGGTGGAATACGAGGGAGGCGATGGCGCATCGGGCACAATTTCAAGCCAGTCGGTACGAATTCAAATACCTGATTGACGAGCGCCGCGCACAAGCTATGCGCGAGGTTGTGAAGTGCTATCTCCAGGCAGACGACTACGCGCTGCCAGAAAACGGTTTCATGTATCCGGTTCACAGCCTGTATTTGGATTCGCCCGACCTTGCGCTTTACGAACAAACGTTGCAGGGCATCAAGAATCGGTTCAAACTGCGAATTCGGTTTTACAATGACAACCCCGACATGCCGGCGTTTTTCGAGGTCAAACAGCGGGTCACCAACGTTATCAAGAAGTACCGAGCGGGAATCGGCCGCGAAGGGCTTCACAACATCTTGTCCGGCTCGATTCCGGATGCCTCCCATGTGATTTCCAACGGCGACGGCCGACGGCTTCATGATTTCTACCGTTTTTGCGATCTCTGTAATCAGATCGGGGCGATTGGCACGGCTTACGTGTCGTACCTCCGCGAAGCTTACGTCGCTCCCGACAGCAATCGGGTTCGTGTCACCTTCGATCGGCAGTTGACCGGAAGCGCGTACGATTGGTTGCCGCAGGTGAAAGCGCCGACGAATCCAACGCACGCCAATGTCAAGGGCGTGATCCTCGAACTAAAGTTTACCGACCGTTTCCCGACCTGGATGCAGGAGCTGGTGGAAACATTCGAGTTGCGCCGGCGGAGTATGGCGAAGTATGTGAAATGCGTGCGCGCCATCGGCATGTCGCGACGGCACGGCGGCTTGGCGTCGAGGGGGGGCGTGCGATGATTGATTGGCTCGACACGTTGTTCAACAGTGATCCGGGAATCGGGCCCTCCGGTGCGAAAACCATCTTGTTCATCCTCCTGCTCGCCTTCGTCATCGGACACGTCATTGCGTGGGTTTATATGCTGACCCACCGCGGGTTGTCCTATTCCCGAACGTTTGTCGCCTCGTTGCTTGTGATTCCCGTGATCGTGGCGATGATGATGGTGATGATGTCCGGCAGTCTGGTTGTGGCGTTTGGAATGTTGGCCGTGTTCGCCGTCGTTCGGTTTCGCAACGTACTGAAGGACACTCGCGACACGACGTACGTTCTTTGGGCTATCATGGAGGGGCTGGGCGTGGGGACCATGCGGTATTCCCCTTCGGTGATCGGCGTCGTCGGCATCGGGATTATCTTCATCTATTTGTGGATTACGAGCTTCGGAATCCGGCATCGGTATAACGCCGTTTTGTCGCTGCAATTGACGGGCGATCTAGCTTCAGGCGTTCAGAATCTACGGCAGACTCTTCAGAACCACGCGTTGCGTTCCAATTGCGCCAGCGAACGGCGCTTAACGGATCAGGGGCTCGATTTGTCGTATCGCCTATTTCTCCGCGATCCGGCAAGGGTTGACGAATTGCGCCGCGATCTGACGGACAATGCGTCTTTCGCACAAGTTGCGTTGTTCCTCCGCGAAGAAGAGTCGGAGGTATGACCAATGGCCTCGAATAACCGGATTCCCATCCCTTGGCCCGACCGATGGCATTGGTTTCGCCGCACGGTGCTTCCGGCACTGGTCTTTTGCTTCGCCTTGGCAGCGTTGTTTTATGTCTGGACAGGCGAAGTCGAACAGACCCACAGTCTGGGCGAAGTCGAGGTGGTGCGTGTGGAAGTCATCGCCGGCACGGATGGCGTGCAGGTTCCGTTGCCTCAGGGACAAAAGGCGCTGTTTGACGTTGTGCGAGCCGGCGACGTCATCGCTCGATTGGACGACCGCCCGGCCCGGGCAGCTTTGCATACTCTGCAATTGGAGTCCGAGCAACTGGCCAAGGAACTCGATGCGGCGAAAGCGCGGCTTGTGCTCGAACAATCGCGACGCAGCCACGATGATCAAATGGACGCGGCGCGACTTGCCTGGGACACGATCCGCGTTCGACTCGACGTCCTGGATCTCGATGCAACCGTTGAATCGGAGCGGCTTGAGTTGCAGCAACTGACCGCAAACATCGAAACGCTTCAGGGGTTGCGCCCCCCCACGCTCGGGCGTCGGGCCGAACTCGACAGCCTACGACTACAACGCGACGCGTTGACCAATCGCATTGCAAAGAATACCGCAGCGTTGCAGGAGTTCCAACGGCAATTGAAAGAGGCGACCCAGCAAAGCGGACGGCTTTCAGGGCCCGCGTCGCCGGAGATCGACGGGCTGCTTGCTCCGTTGAATGCGCGGCTGCAAGTTCAAGAGTCGCGCATGAGCGAGTTGCGGTTGGAAATCGAGGCGTTACAGGTGCGGGCGCCGATCACGGGAGCGATTTGCCGAATTCATTGTTGGCCGGGTCGGAACGTCCGTGCAGGCGATCCGGTTGCGACGATCGCGGCCGATCAAGGACGCTACATCATCAGCTACGTTCGCCAAGAACAACGGATTCATCCGACGGTTGGCATGCCGGTCGCAGTGCGGGTCCACGGCGCCGGCGGCCGGATGTTGCCCAGCACGGTCGAGCGAGTGGGACCGCAGTATGAAGTGATCCCTCCGCGCCAATGTCGCGGTCCGGATGCCGCCGAGTGGGGACTGCCGGTACGGATCGTGATCCCCAAAACACTTGACATCCGCCCGGGTGAACTGGTCGACGTGACGTTTAAACCGCATGCGGAATCGGCGAATGAAACGTAACAACTCGCTATTTCATGTCGAGGATCATCTGGAGCACGTCGATGGTCGCCTCGGCTTGGACGATTTCCACGGGCGGTTTCGCGTCGCCGGGCTCTTCCGAGGGGTCCGGCTTCCAGAGTTGCCGCAGCCGGTCGAGTTTCGCCTTAGCCAAGGACATTTCCTTCTCGGCGATCTTCCGAAGAATACGGACCTTGTTTTCCGCCGTCGCAACGTTGACTTGGGCAACCCGAATTTCAAGGTTTGCCACGGCAACCGACAGGCGAAGACCTTCGAGTGTCTCTAGCCGAAGTTCCGCAATTTCCAATTCGCCGATTGCGTCCGCCGACGAAGTCGTCAACCGGATCAGGTCGGTTGTGCGCACCGGCGTATCTTCATCCAGAACAGATTGCCCCCGCGCCACAGCATTTCCAAGACAGACAAAGACGACGACCGCAACAATCATCCAAGGTATTCGTCGGACGAGTTTCATGTGACGTTTTCGCCCATTTGCCGGTCGCCGCGTCGATTGGCATGCGTGCATGTTTTGTTCCTCCAAGGCAAGAATCGCTCTAGGTACGCCCATTTTTAGCTTGCGGTTCGATTGACGGCAATCTATTATAGTCGAAACCGATCACGAATTCTGCCGAACACGCTTGACGCCGCTTGGGTCGAAGGGGAATGTTCAGCCCGTGACCCAGATGCCGGGCTTAACAATCAGCGGCAACGGCGGAGCCGGTCGCGGCGTTTCGGCCGACGGCGGCGACCGAGAGGGACGGGGCGGGGCGGCATCCGGTTTCGACGATTTGCCGCAGTCGTCGCACGTGTATTCGGTGACCCAGCGAACCACGGGCACTTCCTTGTAGCACGTCTTACGGACGAGCCGTTTACACGTCCGTGTTTTTGTTCGATATGAATTCGATCCCGGCATTTTCGACTCGCAGGCACCCTCACCGCACTCATTGACGGCGCCCTTCTTACAGCGGCTGATCGGCACGCAAACGTCTTCACAAACATAGTCCCAGTAGGCGACCTTGACGCGTTCCGTCGTACACACGGGGCGGCACACTTTTTGTACGTTCGCCCCGCACCCGCAGCGCGCACAATCCTGACCGGCAAAGGCGGATGAACCGAGCATTCCCATGGCGGCGACGATCCACGCCAGGCAGGTGAAACGAACGGCGGCGTACATCATCCTCGTCCTCCCATTCGGCGACGAACTACCCTAAAAATCAACGTGTAAACGTAGCGACAGCACGTCGCCCTGTCCGCAACCGGCGACGGCATCTTGCGCGATCGGATGAATCCAGTTGAACATGACGCGGGCGTGCGGATTCCAATACCAGTTGGCGCCGGCCGTGAAATCATCCAATCGCTGCCCTCCGATGTCGTCAAAGTCGAGGTGCGACCAGCGTGCCGCCAACTCCCACGCCCCCCATCCGGCGCATCGACCGCCGGGCGTGTTCACTATCCAGAAGTTCTCCAACGGTACAACCCGACCAAAGATGCCCCGTGTGCGGTTGTAGGGTCGATGCTCGCCCGTGAGGAAATAGCTGACGAAGACGTACGCGCCGAAGAGGCGGGTTTCGTCGCCGTTGGTTCGGTTGACACTTGCGCAAATCGCTTCGCTTTGAACCGACAACGGCCCGTGAACCCATGCCAGCTCGCCGCCCAATACGTGGTAGTCTTCGGCGTCCAAGTCACCGGTGTCGATGAGAAAGTCTCCGCGGTGGATTTCCGGCCGGCTGCGGAACCGAACTTCGTCGTCGCGATCGTACGTATATACGTATCCCAAACCCGTGTGAAACAAAAAGCGGCCTTCGGCAAGTTCATCGTAGTATGGCGTCCACGTCAGGCGCGACATCAATCGAATCCCTTGGTTGTCGTCTTCAATACTATGTACTTTCTCGTCGAGGTTGTCGAAAAACGTGCCCAGCGCCCAGGTGGCGTTTTCTTCGGTGGAGTGGTTATACGCCGCGATCCCCAATTGGCGCCCCGGCACGAACGTGATCGGGAGCGCTCGTTCGAGGAATGTCGAGTTTCTACTGTTGATCAGTTTCGACAGACCAAACGGCGACTTGAATTGTCCCAAACGCACATACCCCAGAGCGGGAACGTCGCGGATTGCTAAGAACGCATCTTTCACTTCGAGGTTGAAACCCGACAGATCAACGCGGCCGCCGACCACCGGGGCATCGCGCTGCACTTCCGGCGTAAACTCGAACTTCAGCCTGTATTCATACACGCCGTAGCCCTCCCCCGAGAGGAAGAGCCGCAGCCGTCGAAACTCAACGTAGTTCGGCTGCCCTCCAAAATCGTCGTCGTCCGCCCAATTAACGAAGTCGGTTTGGATTCGGCCGCCCACCCGGTGAGTCCACTGCTCGTCGGTCACATCAACGCTCCGATCAGCCTGTTCCTGTATCCGAGCGCGCTCGATCAGCAGCCGGTTCTCTCGATCTTGCTCTAGTTCAAGTACGCGGTCGTAAAGTTGCGCGACATCGACATCCGCGCGTTCGTCGCCCACGGCCGCGGCAACGGATGTTAGCAAGGCCAAAATGAAAACGTATCTCGCTATCATGAAAAGGTTTACGTTAAGGGCAATAAGAACACTGGAAACAGAGCGCGTAATCGCGGCGCAGATACGCCGACGTTATTGGTGAGCATCGGCTGTTTGCGACCGGGTACTTTGGGGCGATTTTAACCCGAACTTGTAGCCAGTTTTGGGCGTGATGGTGCTGCATCTCTCGTAGCCATGAGGAGTTATCCAAAGCTAGGCGGCTTATCTTACCCATTTTGCACCCATGTAACCATTAAGAGTTGGGTTGTAACGGGAGGATGTATCGATATAATGGCTACCCATGTACATCGAACGAGTGCCCAATCGGAAGTCGCCACCGGCCGTGCTACTACGCGAGTCGTGGCGAGAGAATGGTAAAACACGAAAACGAACCGTCGGTAACCTCTCCTCGTTATCCGACGAGACGGTCGAGGCCGTACGCAGCGCGCTGCAGGGCAATGTCGTGCCCGCGGCGATGGCAGTCGCCGAGCCGGAGAAGATGCTGGAGATTACCAACGTGCGGCAGCACGGGCACGTGGCCGCCATCGTGGCGATGCTCGAGCGGTCCGGCCTGCTGCCGACGATCGACCGAAAGCCGTCGCGACAACGCGACATTGTCGTGGCAATGATCGCCGACCGACTGCTGCACGGCGATTCAAAACTGGCCACCGCCCGGCATTGCCAAAAAGAAACGGCCGCCACGACGCTCGGCGAATTACTGTCGCTGGAAGATCTCGACGAACACGAATGCTATCGGGCGATCGACTGGCTGCTTACGCGGCAAGATTCGATCCAGAAGAAGCTGGCGAAAAGACATCTGGCCGACGGCGGGCCGGTACTCTTCGACCTCTCCTCGTCCTACTTCGAGGGACACATGTGCCCGTTGGCCAAGCACGGCTATTCTCGCGACAAGCGGGGCGACCTTCCGCAGGTCAATTATGGTATGTACTGCAATGCCGGTGGCGTTCCCATCGGCGTCGAGGTCTTGGCGGGCAACGAGAACGACCACGTTGCTTTCCCCAAGGCGGTGAAGCGGGTACGCAACGATTTCGGCCGCAAGAACGTGATCTTCGTTGGTGATCGCGGGATGATCAGCGGCAAGGCGATCGACGACTACCTGCGAGACGAAGAGGGCGTCCAGTGGGTTACGGCGTTGACCGGCGCTTCGATTGCCAAATTCCAACGGCAGGGTGCCATCCAGCGTTCGCTCTTCGACCAATGCGATCTGGCGAGCATCACGCACCCCGATTATCCTGACGAACGACTGATTGTCTGTCGCGACCCACTGCTGGCCGACGAGCGAGCGAGAAAGCGAGAAGCCCTTCTGGCGGCAACGGAAAAGCTGCTTGCCAAAGTCAAGGCAAAGGTGGATCGCCGGAGCAAACCCCTGCGAGGAAAGTCGGAGATCGGCGTCGAGGTCGGCAAGGTGGTCAACCGGAAAGAGGTGGCGAAACACTTTCGCCTCGATATCGGTGACGACCGCTTCGAGTACTCTCGCAAGCAGGACAAGATCGATGCCGAGGCGAGTCTCGACGGGCTTTACGCTATTCGCGCCAACGTCGATCCGGGCGAGATGCTCGACGACCAAGTCGTCGCTCATTACAAAAACCTGGCGTCGGTCGAGCGAGCATTTCGCTCGTTGAAGTCGATCGACCTTCGCGTCCGCCCGATACATCACCGGCTTGCGGATCGCGTGCGGTCGCACATTTTCCTTTGCATGCTCGCCTACTACATCGAGCACCAGTTGCGACAGTCGCTTGCTCCGATGATGTTCACCGATGAAGACAAGCCTACGGTGGAGACGCGCGATTCGATCGTCGCGCCGTCTCGCCGCTCGAAATCGGCCGAGCGCAAAGATGCCACTCGGCACAACGCCAGCGGCGTTGGGCTGTCAAGTTTTCGCGACCTCCTGGAGAATCTTTCGGCCATCACCCGTTCGACCGTAGACATCGCCGGTCACCCGAAAGGCTGCTTCACCGCCACCTCCCGTCCCACACCCTACCAGCAGGAGATCATTCGCCACTTGGGCATCGAACGTCATTTGTAGCCAGTACAAAACCCCTGTCCTTCCGAAAAACTCCATCCGCTAATCATACCAGCCAATCACCTCTTTCGTCTAATGGTTCATCTTTTAACAGCACCGGAGACTGGGCCCCCTGCGGCGAGACCTCCATCCAGGAGTAGGGGTTACCGGCCTACAAAGATCCCTTGGTTACTTCACACTATCCCGCCACAACGCGGGAAGCTGGTCCTATTCCTTCTCCATGGCCGGGCCCATAAATGGGCGCGGCCGAATGCGAGCTTTGGTCCCCTCTCCCTTACTCCGATGGGATTCCATCAACGTCATGCCGCCCTGCTCCAAAGCGTCGACACCTCGAATAGTCGTATCAGTCAAATCGTTTGGCCACATCGTCTCCTGTTGTACGTTCCGAGCACGCCACCCGATTCACCACAGGCCTCATGCCTCCCTTGTGAAGAAACCCCGCCTTCCGTTGGGCACAACCCTTCGGTTCCGTAGCCTGGAGACGGGTTTTCGTATCTGTTGGCCCGCTCAAGAGATATGGCGAAATCAGAAAACGCGGTGCCGACAGTGGTGCCCACAAGTTTGCCGCGTATAGGTACAACTTGCCGCAATCTGCATCGATCTGCCACGAAGCCGAGGCCGCCCGGGCGAAACCGGGCGGCGCAGCACGCCACACGGCGGCCACGGGCACGAAGTTGGACGTGGAGGCGGGGATTGGTCGCTCTCGGCAAGCGACGCCACACGGCGAAACGTCGGAAACCGCGCAACTCGGTTCTACACGATTGTTCGGGCGGAAATCACGCCCGAGCGGAGCGTTGAAGTAAGGAGCAAACCTCTGCCCCGAAAACACCACCAACGGGTGGAACGCTCGTTTCCTCCCATTCCCGCCTTCTCTTGGCGATTCCTTGACGGCTCCGAGAAATCGGACTGAGCCTAGAAGCCCGCGGTGTTTCGTTTAGCGTCGTGGGCCTTGACCGGGCCGTCGTTCCCCCCAAAAGTCAGTTTTTTCTATTGGGGCTCCCTGCCTCTTTTGGGGTGTCCCGCTTGGCGCCCCGAGAATTCTGGCTTAGCCTGACAACATCGCGGCGTTTCCTGCCCCAAACGTTGCGGTACTTGACCGGGCTGCCCTCCTGCCCCAGGGCGGTCCGGTTTTTTTGTTGGCCACGTCAAAACTTCTGCCGTGGTGGTTCCTTGACGCTCCCAGGTGATCGGGCTAGTCTGGAGTGTACGGTGCCTTATATCTATTGGCGTCGAGGAACTTGGCCGGGCCGCCTTTCGCATCTCAGGGGGCGGTTCGGCTTTTCTATTGGGGCTTGCCGAGCGAGCGCTTCGTCATGCCGTACTGCGTGTGGCGGCAAAACAGCCAGCCTTGCGCGGGACTCCGCGCTGCTTCGTGGTCAATTCCTCGATCGTTAGCTGGATCGACGTGTGCCTGATTGGCTAGCATGATTGGCGGATGAAGTCTTGGGAAGGACTACTTCCGGTGTGCGCTGATCTCGTCAATCCAGACGACGTTGTCCACATCGTTGGTTTCGCTTCCGCCCGTGCCACCTCCGAAGAGGATGACTCTTCGCAGGTCGACTGTCGAGAGTTTCTCCGACGTCAGATCGATGGTCACCCGCTTCCACTCGGTTGTATATTCGACGGGCAACAGCACGTACTCCTGGCCTTTCCCCGATGCCGCCATCCCCTGTACGCTGAAAGCACATTTGCCCGGCCGAAAACCTTTGATATAGAAGCTGACCGAATCGTAGGGCGTTAGATCCACGAACTGGGCCCAGGAACCGGTCAGCATGATTCGGGGCCCTGTCCATCCGCCAGGCTTAACGTGGTACGACCAGCAGAGCGAACCCGTCGTGTCGAGAGCCGCCTCACGTGGGTCGACTGATACGGTCGAGTGGCGTTTTGAATTGTTATCGCCCGGCCCCCACGTAGCTTTCGGACGGACGATCGAAGCTGGATCGCACCCCAAGTCGAAATTAACCAGGACGTCTGAACCTGCGGGCGGCGTCGCCGGTGTCGGCTTCTTCACTTCCTTTAAGAGAATGGTGAACGGCTGGGGGCCCAACGACTGAGCCTTTACAATCCCAACTTCCGGTGCGAGCCAGAACTTGAACTGTATCCTCTCGTCTTCACTCACGAGACAGGCGAGGCACTTAAACGTTCCCGCCTCGGTTTGTACCGTTTCCTCTGAATCGACCTTGAACATACGGGCACCGTCTTTCGCTGTGTACGTAAGACTTTTTCCCACTTCAAGTGGGAGGGGGAAGGCGTGTTTGGGATAGAGGGAGCGTTCGGACTGGAAGAAGTCGCAGCGATCGGGCCGCACAAGCTGCACCGCCTTCTCGATCAGATTGCCGTTGAAATGCGCCTCGATGGTGATGATCGACATGTTGCCTATTCGCTTGCAGTCGGTCACGGTGCGGACAAGCTCCCCGCCGGCGTTGTCGTCGGTGCCCGTTGTGCCGTATACAGTCTTCATCCCGACCTGTGAGAACAAGTCGGCGTCTTTGATTACTAAACCGTTCTGAGCTGATGCCGTACCGCAAAGAACGTAAAGCATGCCAGCGAATAAGGCGAATTGTTTGGACGTGAGCGTTGCGACGTTTCTTTGCCCGCTTCGTGATGTGTGCATCTTGAGTCTCTCTTTCTGGTGGTTGTGAACGATTTCGGATCCGGCTTGATTGCCTCTGAGCCGATGTCCCTACTAGTAATCCCGTCCTCCTTTGCTGTCAAGCACTTACGCCATTTGCCACGCGGCTACCGCCGAGCCAAAACGCCCGCTTTCCACGGTGAACCGCCGAGACCGGCTCGGAGATGCCAGGTGCCGTCACGCCAATTGCCAGTACCCATTCCTCGCACTGCCCTCAAACACGATCTTCCCGTCGTCACGAAGCCCGGCCAGGATGCGACGCACGGTCGAGTCGCTGCAACCGGTGCGCTGGATGATTTGCTGTTTGCGAATCCCGCCGTTCTTCTTCAGTTCGGCGAGTATCCAACGTGCGCGGGTGTCTTCATCCGTCTCACTGGGCAAGGTGTCGGACGGAGGGGAATCCGCCTGCTGCCTGGCATCGGCGTGGACTTCGTCTTCGTCCGTCACGAGCAAGCCCGGACGTTCTATCACGGTGATCTTGTCCGAGAACCGATAGCCGTGCTGCCGGTCGTTGGCGATCACGTCCGTGCTCGGATCAATCTCGACGTTCGCCTCAGCAAGTAGGGTTCGCTTTACCCGGTTGCGGAAGTTCCGTATCGCGCCGGCCACGGCTGTTGGCCCGCCCTCGGTTCCGATGATTGCCGCGAGTTCTTCGCCGCTGTAGGATCGATGGCGCCCCCGGGCGTCTGTGTTGCGCAGAATGTCCAGAATCTGGCGCATCATACAGCTTCCTTCGGCGCCGCAGATCTTGACACCACACAGTTCCACGCGAGTATCGCAGAAAACCATCTCGCCCGCTGAAAAGCGTCGTGGGGACTCCGGCGTGGGCACACGATGTGACCGGCGACCGTTGTTTCGAACCGTCATTCTTCCATTGGCAGCGGCCCGTTGGACAAC
>CAYUIQ010000077.1:0-32284 GCA_964444795.1 uncultured Planctomycetaceae bacterium | reverse complement strand
GAGTGACCACCGGGGAGACCGTCCGATGTCAGCCGATCCGGCCGCCGAAATCGCCTCGCTTCGCGATGAAATCCGCTACCACGACCGCAAGTATTACGTCGAAGCGGAGCCGGAGATCAGCGATCTCGATTACGATCGGCTCGTCGACCGGCTCAAGACGCTCGAAACCGAGCATCCCGAGTTACTCACCCCGGATAGCCCCACGCAGCGTGTCGGCGATGCACCGATCGAAGGGCTTGAGTCGGTCGAACATCGCGTGCCCATGCTCTCGATCGACAATACCTACAGCATCGAAGAACTCCGACAGTATCAAGAGAAGATCGTCAAGCTGTTGCCCGGCGAACCGATCGAGTGGGTCGTCGAGTTGAAGATCGACGGCGTGGCCGTCTCGATGTTGTACGAAAACGGCGTGCTGGTTCGCGGACTGACGCGCGGCAACGGTCGCACGGGCGACGACATCACGCATAACGTGCGAACCGTGCTCGACGTGCCCTTGCGACTGCTGGGGGGTGACGTGCCGCCGGTGTTGGAGGTGCGGGGCGAAATTTACATGACCAACTCTGATCTGGTGCGGCTCAACGAGGCGCAAAGAAAAGCGGGCGAGGCGCCGTACGCCAACACCCGCAATGTTACCGCCGGCAGTATCCGCCTGCTCGATCCGCGAATCTGTGCCCAGCGCCGCTTGCGCGTCTTTTGCCATGGGGTGGGGTACGCCGAAGGGCTCAAAGCCACGACGCACAAGGAGTTTCTCGACGAGCTGCGCGGCTACGGGCTGCCCGCCACGCCGATGGTCGAGTGTTTCGAGTCGTTCGACGTGGCGGTCGAACACTGCGAAGGATTGATCGGCCGGCTGCACGAGTTGGATTTCGAGATCGACGGGCTAGTGCTCAAGGCCAACCGTTTCGACCAGCGCCTGCGACTGGGCTCGACGTCCAAAAGCCCTCGCTGGCTGATCGCCTACAAGTTCGAGAAATACGAGGCGACCACCCGGCTGCGGGAGATTCGCGTGCAGGTGGGCCGCACGGGCGCGATCACGCCGGTGGCCGAGTTGGAGCCGGTCGAACTGGCCGGCACGACCGTCAGCCGGGCCAGTCTGCACAATGCCGACGAGATCGAGCGTAAAGACGTTCGCGTCGGAGACGTCGTGGTGGTTGAGAAAGCCGGCAAGATCATCCCCCACATCGTCCGCGTGGAGAAACACGAGCGGAAGGAAGAACTGCCGGCGTTCGTGTTTCCCACGAAGTGTCCCGAATGCGGCAATCATCTGGCACGAGACGAAGGGGGCGTCTACATTCGCTGCGGCAATCTCCAATGCCCGGCTCAACTCAAGGAACGCCTCCGCTACTTTGCCAGCCGCAACGCCATGGACATCGAAGGGCTGGGCGATAAGCTGATCGAACAACTCGTCGATCGGGAGTTTGTCGGCGGGTTCGGCGACTTGTACCGGCTGAAACTCGACGATCTGCTCGGTTTGGAGCGGATGGGAAAGAAGTCGTCGGAGAATCTCTTGCTGGGAATCGAAGCCAGCAAGCAGCGAGGGCTGGCCCGACTGCTCAACGCACTGGGTATCCGCCACGTCGGCAATCGGGTGGCGGCCGTGCTGGCCGAGCGTTTTGCTTCGATCGATGCCCTGATCGAAGCCGGAGCCGAGCAACTCGGCGCCACGGGCGAGATCGGCCCCATCATCGCCCAAAGCGTACAGGATTACTTGCATAGCGACTTTGGATCGTCGGCGGTGGCCGAACTTCGCTCGCTCGGCCTGCTGATGGAAACCACGGCAAACGCCGAAGAAGTTCCCCAGATTCTCCAAGGCAAGACGCTGGTCGTTACCGGCACGCTGCAAAAATTCACGCGCGACCAAATCAAGGAACTGATCGCTCGGCACGGCGGCCGAGCGGCTTCCAGTGTGTCGTCGAAGACCGACTACCTGGTGGCCGGTGAAAAGGCGGGCAGCAAGTTGGCCAAGGCCGAGAAGTTGGGCGTGACGGTGCTCGGCGAGGAAGAGTTCGAAGCGTTACTTCTGCTTCCCCCCGGCGGCAGCTAACTCCTTCAGCTTCGCCGCCACGTCGACCCCGTGGGTCGGGCATTGCACGTTTTTGTCGACGTGCAGGATCCGGCCGTCGGTGCCGATAGTGAACGTCCAACGACGCGGCACCGGGCGCGCGTCGTCGATCACGCCGTACGCCCGGGCCGTCTTGCCTTGCGGATCGCTGAGGATCGGAAAATCGAGCTCCAGCGATTTGCCGAACCGCGTATTCACCTCGACCGTGTCGCAGCTTGCCGTGAAATAGGCCGCATTATGAGCCCGAAGCGCGGCACCGTCGCGCGCGAACGAGGTGTTCTCGGCCGTGCAGCCGGGCGTGAACGCCTTGGGATACCAGGCCAGCACCACCACCTGACGGTCGCGGAACTCGGAAAGTTTGTAGGTGACCCCGTCGCTGCCCACCAGCGTGAAATCCGGGGCCATGTCGCCCGGCTTCAACCCCGCCGACGGCGGGGGTTCCGAACGGACGATCATGGGTACCGCAATAAACAGCCCGCACATCAAGATACCAAGGGTCCTCATCTCGCTCGCCTTCCGTTATCCCGGCCTCATGGGCCGACGCGTGTTCGTTCCACCCCGCTCACTGTCGGCAATTCTACGCACGACGGTTGGCGACAGTCGCACCTGTCAAAAATCCGTTGGATTGGCGTACTTGGACAGTTGGCCAGGACCCGGGCGATCCCTTGGCGGATCCTGTTGCCGATTCGTCGGAAAACCGGCGTGATAATCTTCTGTCTTCCACGCCCTGGCTTATGGGAGGACTGCGCGAACGGCATGCGACACCCCTCCCTGGACTTACGTAAACCACCCCCGGATGCCTAAGAAAGGAAACGGTCATGAATCGCGTAATCGCGGGACTCTGCCTGGCGTTGGGTACGGTAACACTTGCCGGATGCTATGAATCGAAGGTCCCCTTGGCATCCAGCGACAAGTCGACCATCGACTCCCGGCTGCTGGGCTCCTGGAAGTCGGCCGGCGGAAAGCACGACGAAGTGTGGAATCTGATCGTGCTGAAGTACAGCGACCGCGAGTATCTCGTGAGTTGGGCCGAGGACGGGAAAGACTCTGAAGCGATCGTTACCCGGGCCTACAGCAGCCGCGTCGGCGACGCCCACATCATGAACGTGCAGAACATCATGGACGAGGAGAAAGACTACCGGACGTACGTCTTCTTCCGTTACACGTTTTCCCAGGAGGGGCGGTTGATCGTGCGGCCGATCAGCGAAAAGCCGCTTCTGAAGGGCCGGAAGTTCGCGACTTCCGAGAAGTTCCGCGAGTTTGTCGCCAAGAATCTCGACAACAAAGCGCTATACATGGAAGAGACGGTCGAGTTTACTCGCCGCGAAGAGGAACTGGAGATTCGGCTTTCTTCCTCGGCGAAGTAGCCCGCGTCTCCCCCAGATCCCTCCAGGCCGAACAGACCGGTGGCCATGCAACCCCCCAGAACGGGTCCTTGCACCCGGGCAAGGGAGTTTGTACCTTGGCGATTGGCGTATTACCATTCGCGCGGCCCTCGGCGACCGTGCGTATGTAGGGGTGATTGTTGGCCATCCCACCGTTGGCAGTATCCACTCGCTTTGCGGAAGTACGGGAGAAGTCGAACGGCTGACCCATCCTTCCACAATACCCATCTACCCCCCATGCGCGGGAACACCGGTTCGGCGGGAAACGTTCTTCCCCGGGTGAACTGACGTCATACGACCATTCAAGTTTCGGACCACCAGACAATTGAGGAGACGACCAGTGGCAGAGAGACGCTTCGTGACCCTCGACGGCAATGAAGCGACCGCCAACATTGCCCATTTGTGCAATGAAGTGATGGCAATTTATCCGATCACCCCCTCCAGTGGGTTAGGGGAGATGCCGGATGCCTGGGCGGCAGCGGGTCGAAAGAACATTTTTGGCACCGTGCCGCACGTCGTGGAAATGCAGAGCGAGGCCGGCGCTGCCGGTGCCGTCCACGGTTCGCTACAAGGCGGTGCGATTACCTGCACGTTTACCGCGTCGCAGGGCCTGTTGTTGATGATCCCCAACATGTTCAAGATCGCCGGGGAATTGACGCCCGCGGTCTTCCATGTGACCGCCCGAACGGTCGCCACGCACGCCCTTTCGATCTTTGGCGATCACGGCGACGTGATGGCTTGCCGGACGACCGGTTGGACCATGCTCTGCTCCAGTTCGGTGCAGGAGGCTCAGGATATGGCCCTGATCTCTCAGGCCGCCACACTGGAAGCCCGGGTGCCGTTCATCCACTTCTACGACGGCTTCCGCACCTCGCACGAAGTCAACAAGATCGAGCAGCTCACCGAAGACGACTGCGTGGCGATGATCGACATGGAGTTGGTCCAGGCGCATCGCGACCGGGCCCTTTCTCCGGAGGTCCCCAAGCTGCGTGGCACGGCCCAGAACCCGGACGTCTTCTTCCAGGCTCGCGAAGCGTGTAATCCCTACTACGAGGCGACCCCGGGCATCGTCCAGAAGACGATGGACAAGTTTGCCGGTCTGACCGGCCGGCAATACAATCTGTTCGACTACGTCGGCAGCCCCGACGCCGAACGGGTGGTCGTGCTGATGTGTTCCGGCTGCGGTTCGGTTGAAGAGGCGGTCGAGAGCCAGATCGCCGCGGGCGAGAAGGTGGGCATGGTCAAGGTCCGGCTCTTCCGCCCCTTCGACACCAAGGCCCTGGTCGACGTGTTGCCCAAGTCGGTAAAGACCATCGCCGTCATGGACCGCACGAAGGAGCCGGGCGCTTCCGGCGAACCCCTTTACCTGGACGTGGTCGCCGCCCTGGCCGAGCGCTGGGCCGATCACGCCCCGGGCACGGCGGTCCCGCAGGTCATCGGCGGCCGTTACGCCCTGGCCTCGAAGGAGTTCACTCCGGCGATGGTGATGGGTATTTTCGCCGAAATGGCGAAACCCGCCCCCAAACGCCACTTCACGGTCGGGATCAACGACGACGTCTCGAACTTGAGCATCAAGTACGACGAGGACCTTTCGACCGAGGCCGACGACGTCACCCGGGCCCTCTTCTTCGGGCTGGGAAGCGACGGCACGGTGGGAGCCAATAAGAATTCGGTGAAGATCGTCGGCGAGAACACCCCGCTCTACGCACAAGGGTATTTCGTCTACGACTCGCGAAAGGCCGGTTCGGTCACCACCTCGCACCTGCGATTCAGCCCCCGGCCGATCGTCGGTGCCTATCTGGTCACCCGGGCCAATTTCGTGGCTTGTCACCAGCCGCAGTTTCTCGAGCGGATCGAGATGCTCTCGATGGCCGATCCCGGCGCCACGTTCCTGCTAAACACGCAATTCGGTCCCAACGAAATCTGGGACACGCTGCCTATCGAGGTGCAAGAGCAGATCGTCGAGAAGAAGCTGAAGTTCTACGTGATCGACGGCTGGGCCGTGGCGCGCGAGGCAAAGATGGGTGTGCGAATCAATACGATCATGCAGACCTGCTTTTTCAAGCTGGCCGGCGTGTTGCCCGAGGACGAGGCAATCGCCCAGATTAAGAACGCTATCGAAAAGACCTACGGCAAAAAGGGCGGCGGCGCGATCGTCGCGAAGAACTTCGCCGCGGTCGACGGCGCCCTGGGCGCGTTGCACGAAGTCAAGGTGCCGGCGAAAGTCACCTCGACCCATCACCGGCTTCCCCCGGTACCCGAAAGCGCGCCGAAGTTTGTCAAGGAAGTGCTGGGCACGATCATTGCCAACCGGGGCGACGAGTTGCCGGTCAGCGCATTTGAGGCCGACGGGACGTTTCCCACTGGCACGACGCAGTATGAGAAGCGCGGCATTGCCATCGATATCCCCATCTGGGATTCGGATATCTGCATCCAGTGCGGTCTCTGCTCGTTGGTTTGCCCCCACGCAGCCATCCGCATGAAGGCCTTCGAGGCGTCGTCTCTGGAGGGGGCTCCCGAAGGATTCGCCGCGGTCGACTGGAAGGGCAAGGAGTACCCGGGCTGGAAGACGACCATCCAGGTCGCTCCCGACGATTGCACCGGCTGCGGCGTGTGCGTGGAAGTCTGCCCGGCCAAGAATAAGGAAGTGGCCAAGCGGAAGGCCATCAACATGGAATCCCGCCTGGATCACCATGTCCGTGAAGCGGCCAACTTCGCCTTCTTCCTCGACATCCCCGAGATCGATCGGAGCACGGTCAAAGCCGGCACGGTCAAGGGATCGCAACTGCTGCAGCCGCTGTTCGAGTTCAACGGCGCGTGTGCCGGATGCGGTGAGACGCCCTACGTGAAGCTGATCACCCAGTTCTACGGCGATCGGATGCTGATCGCCAACGCGACGGGGTGTTCGTCGATCTACGGCGGAAACCTGCCCTGCACGCCCTACAGCACCAACAGCGAAGGCCGCGGACCGTCCTGGGCCAACTCGTTGTTCGAGGACAACGCGGAGTTTGGATTCGGATTCCGCCTGGCCAACGACCAGCAAACCGACTACACCCACGAACTGCTCCGGCAGTTGGCCTCCGAGGTGGGCGACGAACTGGTCGCGGGCATTCTCAACGCCACCGAGGAGACCGAAGAGGAGATCGCCGCGCAGCGGGCTCGCGTGGCCGAACTGAAAAAGAAACTCGCCGGCAGCAGCCATCCCGAGGCGAAGAACCTGCTGGCCTCGGCCGACTACCTGGTGCGACGCAGCGTCTGGATTCTCGGCGGCGATGGGTGGGCCTACGACATCGGCTTCGGCGGGCTGGACCATGTGTTCGCCTCGGGGCGCGACGTCAACATCATGGTGATGGACACCGAGGTGTATAGCAACACGGGCGGCCAGGCCTCCAAGGCCACCCCCCGTGGCGCGGTGGCCAAGTTTGCCGCCGGCGGAAAGCCGGGAAGCAAGAAAGACCTGGGCATGATCGCCATGTCCTACGGCAACGTCTTCGTCGGCCAGGTGGCGTTGGGAGCCAATCCGGCCCACACGATCAAGACGATCCGGGCAGCCGAGTCCTTTCGCGGGACCTCGCTGATCATCGCCTACAGCCATTGCATCGGTCACGGCATCAACATGACCACGGCCATGGGCCTGCAAAAGGACGCGGTAGCCTGTGGCTACTGGCCTTTGTACCGCTTCGATCCCCGCGACGGATCGCAACCGTTCCATCTCGACAGCAAGAAGCCCAAGGGCGATTTCAAGCAGTTTGCCCTGAGCCAGGCCCGATTCGCCATGCTGGCTCGTTCCAAGCCCGAGCAGTCCGAGCGATTGCTCGATCTGGCCCAGGAAGACATCACCAACCGCTATCAGTACTACGAGCAGATGGCCGGCGTGACGCGCACGGGCGATGAATCGGAAGAAGGCGGCGGTTCGGACGGCAATGGTGCCAAGAAGGCGACTGACAAGAAGGAGGTGAAGTCATGAGCGTGGACCTGAGTACCAAGTATTTGGGCATGGATTTGAAGAACCCCTTGGTGGTCGCCGCCTGCGGGCTCACCGAGCCGCTGGACAACCTGCGCAAGCTCGAGGGGGAAGGGGCGGCGGCGGTCGTGCTGCCCTCGCTGTTCGAGGAGCAGATCGTGCATGAGGAAACGGAGATCGCCAAGGCACACGAGTTCGGCACCGACAGCTTCGCCGAGGCGCTGACCTACTTCCCCGAGCAGGAAAACTATCGTTTCGGCCCGGACGCCTATCTGGAACACATCGAAGAGGCGAAGAAGGCCCTTTCGATTCCGGTAATCGCCAGCCTCAACGGAGTCTCCGAAGGCGGTTGGACCCGCTACGCGAAGCTCATGGAGGACGCCGGCGCCGACGCGATCGAGTTGAACGTCTACCTGATCGCCGCCGACATGGAAATGACGAGCCAACAGGTCGAGCAGCGATACCTCGAACTGGTCTCAACGGTGAAGAAGTCGGTCTCCATTCCGCTGGCCGTGAAGATCGGGCCGTATTTCAGTTCGACCGCCCACATGGCCAAAAGTCTGGTCGAGGCGGGAGCCGACGGTCTGGTGATCTTCAACCGGTTTCTACAACCCGACATCGATCTGAAAACGCTCAAGATCTCACCCAAGCTCGTTTTGAGCACCACGCCCGAACTGCTGGTCTCCCTGCGATGGATCGCCATCCTGCACGGGCGGGTCAACGCCTCGCTGGCGCTGACCGGCGGCCTGCACGGTCCCAAGGGAATGCTCAAGTCGCTGTTGGCCGGGGCCGACGTGGGCATGGTCGCCTCGGTGCTCTACAAGAAGGGCTTCGGGCGGATCGGAGCCATCCTCAAGGGCGTGCAAGAGTGGATGGAAGAGCAAGGGTACGAGTCGGTCGAGCAACTCAAGGGCAGCATGAGCCAAGAGAATTGTCCCGAACCGAACGCCTTTGAGCGAGGCAACTACATGAAGGCCCTCACGTCGTTTACGGGCGAGGCCATCTGATCGCCGCGGAGTGGAAACTCCCGTTGCATCCAAACACGAGGTGGGGAGCGATCCCCACCTCTTTTGTTTTCTTGGACGCCGAAGTGGAGAAAAGAGAAAAAGGGCCCCCGCAAGGGGATAACCACGAGAACTGTCCCGCCGGCACATGAATCATGCACCGGCACTCGGATTATCCGATAAACTCAAAGTAGGTGTCGGTCGGCGGTTTGCGGGGGCCCGGGCGGAGTGGGCGTCCGGGGGGGTGCGTTGATGGCGCGGCGTGGGAAGGTGGATGTGTGGAAAATATCATATCCTCGCCGCGCGGCACGAACCACGGAGGAAATCCGGAGAACAAAGCTCCTGCCGCGCGAGTGTGTCGAATCCTCCGATTACTTTGATCGTTTACACAGGCACGGAACTTAATAGAGGTTTCCGAACGACGTCTGTGGTTCTCCGAAGGACTCGTTCGTAGCCAAGGCAAGACGCACGAGTTCGGCCAGCGAGTCGGCCTCCATTTTCCGCATGATTTTCGCCCGCCGTACTTCGATCGTGCGGACACTGAGCCCCAACTTGGCGGCAATGGCCTTGTTGGACCCGCCTTCGACCAGCATTTCGAGGACCTCTTGCTCTCCCGGCGTAAGTCGTTCCAGACGTTCTCCCACCAAAACCCGCTGGTTCTTGCGTCGACGATTCTCTGCGTCGCGCTGCAGGGCGCTCTGAATGGCTTCCCACAGTTCGTGATCGCGGCAGGGCTTCTCCAGGAAATCCGTGGCCCCCGACTTCATCGCCCGCACGACCATCGGTACGTCCCCGTAGGCCGAGATCATGATCGCCGGTAGATGGACGCCGCGAGCGGCCAGCCGGTCCAGAAGTTCCAGGCCGCTCATGCCGGGCATCCGCACGTCGATCAGCAAACATCCCGGCCGGTCGGGGTCGCTGACCTGGAGATACTCCTGCGCCGAGGCAAAGCACTCCGCCTGAAGCTGCATCGACTTGACCAACATGGCCAATCCCTGACGCACCGCCGGGTCGTCGTCCACAATGAACACCGTCGAGTTCGTCGTATCCATCGCCTTCCTCCATCGGAATCGACACTAATTCGGAATCGACACTAATTAATGAGAAGAGGTGTATGAAAAGAAGTGTACGAATCGCAACGCGGGGGCAACCCGGCCGAGGGGCGAAATTCGCCGACCATCGACCTCTGGATTGACCAACCCGAATATCGACCATATCTCCTGCCGATATTCACCAGGTATCGCTGGCGGAAAAGAAATACGGCAGGCAAGCTGATCCTTTTATCTCTCCAGCACTCCGAAGCCGTGTTACGCTACATTCTTCCCGGCGATCTCTCTCCGATGTAATCGTTCCCTGGTGCGCCGAGTACGCCTGGCAGGAATCGAACCTGCGACCTACGGTTTAGGAAACCGTCGCTCTATCCCCTGAGCTACAGGCGCGGAATCGCCCACGGTCGGACGGTTCAGTTTGCCGGAACGCAACAGGGATGCCCCGATTCATGCCCACCGGTAGCGACGAGACACAGATGGCCACCGAACATTCCTGCGTCTCCATCTTCCCCGGCAATTCCTCAAAGCTTACCGGAATCCTGGATATTGGCAAGCCGACATTGGCAGGCTATTCCCCAAATTCTTGTCAAAAGCCCTCAAGCCACGGGAGGCCAAGCCCCGTGGACATCGGTTTGGCATGGGGGGAACGTCAGTAGACCGGCTCTCCAGCGGGGGCAGTGCCCGTGACCCTGTGGGACCGATATTCGATCAGTCCCCCGCCTGAATTCTGCCCGCATTTTTCACGTAGGGCGGGGTAAGCGACACACGGGCCGGTCAAATTCAGGCTCCGAAGAAGATCGGGATGGGGTCTGTTTTGCCAACGGGAAAGCGGCCGGTTCTCGCCACACGGCACGTTCTGAGCGACTTCGCTCGCGTCTTCAGGGCAAGTCACCCCCCCCATGGTGATCGAGGGGGCTTGTCTACCCATGGTTGGCAACTACGGTTTCGGGTTGCCGCGCGCCAGACTCCTTGCAATGCCGTCACGGCTTGGTATGCTATAGGCCTCACCTGGCGAGTTTCGCTGGGTTCTCCCAGAGTTTTTGCCACACGCGGTAGCGACACCACAAAAGGGGAACCGCTTTCGCCCGCCTCCGCCGATCCGCCGCATGGCGACCCGGTCACACCATTTTTCGGCACCCGCCTAAGTGTCGCGCCGCACCCACCCCCATTTTCCTTCCCGTGCAATTGAGGAACAGCACATGTCCGCATCCGCAATCCTTTGTCTCGTGGCCTTCCTTGGCGCAGAGGACGTTTCCCCGGCCGCCACCAAGCCGGATCTCGAACTTCGACAGATCGAGCGGAACATCATTACCCTGACCAACTTGGAACGGACCAAGCGTGGCTTGACGCCGCTGCAAGTCGATCCGAAGTTGCTCAACTCGGCCCGAAAGCACGCCTCGTGGATGGCCAACCGCCGCGTGATGCATCATTCCCATTCGGGGGTGGCTGAGAATATCGCGTACGGCCAGCGCAACAGCGAGGCCGTGTTGCGGAGCTGGATGAACTCGTCGGGCCACCGTGCCAACATTCTCAATCGATCCTACAAACGGATCGGCGTCGCGGCGTTTAGGACCCCGGCCGGCACGATCTACTGGTGCCAACAGTTCTTGCGATAAGCCGATTTCGACGCGATGGCGGAACATTCGGAAAATCCGTAATGTTCGGCCATCAACGCTCGCCCGCCTGACAACGGTGACCTAGAGTTGCGCGGTGGCCGTCGGTTCGCGCCATGGCCTCCTCGTCACGCCGCGCGCGTCCATGCTCGGACGCGACGGCTGTCTGGAACACCGCTCCCGTTGTCAACAGGAATACGATTCCATGGCCGAACGTCGTCGTCGAAAACTGGTCGCCAGATTCCAGTACAAACTCATCGCCCGCATGGTGATCTACTGGCTCATCTACCAGGTGACCCTGTTCAACCTGCTCTTCGCCTGGCGCCTGCTGGAAGAGGGGCAAGGCAATCTGCTGGAGCAATTCGGGCTGTTCCTCCAGGATTCTTATCCGATGCTGATCTGTTTCGCCGTGTTGGTGCCCGCGTTTGCCTGGGACGCCGTGAAGTTTTATCACAAAGTGGCCGGGCCGATCTATCGCTTCCGCAAGACCGCCCGCGAGATCGCCGCCGAGGAGCCCATCCGCCGGGTTAAACTGCGCGACGGCGACGAACTGCTGGAGATGCAGGACGACTTCAACGCGATGATCGACACGCTGGCGCGACTCCACGCCGTGGAACTCGTCGGCGACTCGATTGATCCCCCCGCGCCGGATGAATCGACACTCGACGGCCTTGTCCTTTCCCACGGGACCACCCCAGAGGAACTGTCCAGTGAGGCAAGCTAGCTTTCTTCACAGGGTCAGCCGCCGCGCGAGTGGTGGACGGGCCGCTGTGTCGCAATGTTGTGGGCTGCGAAAGCTCGTGGGCGGGGCAACTCGACGCGGTATCTGCGCCATCGAGTACTGCCTCATCCTCTCGCTCATCCTCGTGGCTTTCATTGTTGCCGTCCAATCGTTTGGCATCGGGACCGCCGAGTGGTTCGACGACATCTACAGCGCCATTGCCGGCGAGTCGGGCGGAAGTGACAGCGGAAGTGACAGTGACGGTGGAGGCGGGAAGAGCAAAGGCAAGAATAAAGACAAATGACACGGATCGTCTGTCACGGACAAAGTGACTCGCCTCTGCAAGGATCGACAAAAATTGCCGCCCGATTTCGAGCCGCCCCACCCGGACGGTCAAGCGTCACCCCCCCCATGCCCTTCAGGTCGGCAGGTCATTCATCGGCCGGCCAGCCCGGCCGGCGAGCGTGGGAACGAAATCGGGCCTGCCCGCCAGATGGGCAATGTCTCGCATCAGTCGCAAGCTCAACTCCCTGAACGCCTGGCGCGAATCATCCAAGTTGGGAAACTCCGACGGATCGATCGGATCGCCCACCCGGAACGTGACCCGCGCCGGGGTGAACAGGCTGTGCCAAACGACGCCGTCGAAGGGCGAGCCGGCCACGTAACAGGGGATGACCGGCACGCCGGCCTTCAGGGCGATCATGGCCGCCCCAAGTCGCCCGGGCAGCAGAAGGCGGTCGCTCTCATTGATGCGTCCTTCGGGAAACAGGCCGACGAGTCCGCCTTGCTGGGCGATGCGAATGGCCTGTTTCGTGGCCGCCGTGTCGATCCCACCTCGACCCACCGGAATGCAGCGGCAGGTACGAAAGAACCAGGACACCACGGGCATGACGCAAAACTCCCTGGCAACCATCCAGTGGACGAGCCGGCCGGACGCGAGTTGGATGAAGGCGGGATCGACAGGGGAACGATGGTTGGAAACGATCACTGCCCCCCGATCGGTGGCCACGGGGAGCGGCCGGGACACGCCCGCCCTCCAGAACAGGCGAGCTAAAGACGTATTGATCAGATAGAGGGCAAACTGCCCCCCGTTATACGGGGTGCTCTGTTTCACCGACCACAACCGCGTCGCCAGGGTCAGTCCCAGGGCAATCAGAACTCCCGATGCAAGAATGTCGGTGCCGGTGGCCGATAACATGGGAAATCTAAGCCCTTTGTCTCGTTCGGATCGTCGACTGATGTTCATCGGGGTAGTTAGCGACACGCACGGACGCATCCACGCCACGACCGAGGTGGTCCGAATCCTGGCGGATTTCGATCTCGAGTTGGTCCTTCATTGTGGCGACGTCGGCTCCCCAGCGATTGTACCACTCTTCTCCCAATGGCCCACCCATTTCGTCTCGGGAAACGTGGATCGGGTCGGTCCGTTGCATGAGGCCGTGACTGCGGCGGGTCAGATTTGGCACGGGCAGTTCGGCCACCTGGAATTGGCCGCCAAGCGTGTCGCGTTTCTCCATGGCGACGACCAACAGCGGTTGTCCGAGGCGGTCCAGGACAACCAGTGGGATCTGGTCTGCTTTGGTCACACCCACTCGGCCACCCAGTTCTTACAGGGATCGACGCTCGCGCTCAACCCGGGGCCATTGGGCGGTCGAGGGACATACTCGCTGGCCGTGGTCGAGCTGCCGGCGATGGAAGTCACAATCGTTCCCGTGTAGGGAACCGTGCGGAGCGGAAAACGGGACGGATATCCCTTGCGCGGAGCACCAGATACCGGCCGCCACGCGGGTCGAGCCGGCAAGAGGTGCCTGTTCCCTCTTACCGGAACGCAACGATATTCAGCCGGCTCGCTTGGAGATCCGGTTGACCGGCTGCATCGGTTCGGCCTCGACCGCACGATACCGATACTGCATGACGTAAGCGTCCTCGGGCGAATCTTCGTAGTAGTCGCGTAAGACGCTCACGGCGCGGAAGCCTCCGTCGCGGAAGAAGAGCTGGGCGGGAAGATTCCGCTCGCGAACTTCCAGAACGATTCGATTGCGCCGTTGGGCCGAAAGCTTGCTGATCAGCTTGCCGGCCATCTGATCGCCGACTCCCTGGCGGCGGTAGTCAACCCCGACCGCAAAATTGAGGATATGAAGGCGAGTCTTCTGCAATTCATAGATCATGAATCCCACGACGCGATCGTCGTGTTCGGCCACCATGCCGATGCAGTTCCGTTGCCTCAAGGCGCGGATAAAATCTTCCTCGTCCCAAGGAAACTCGAAGCTTTGGCCTTCGATTCGAAGGATCTCGGGCATATCCCGGCGGATCATCCATCGAATGTGAACTCGCACCGCCGGTTTCCGAACGGAACTCATTTTGGCCTCCTTCCATGTCGGCCTGAAACGGACTCGACTCCGCGGTACTTTGGCCATCGTCGCCGAACGATGGTTCCCCTTGCCGACCCCGCGCCGCCATGTCCCTGCAGCCGCTGGCGCCGGCACTCGCAATGTCGACAGTACGTTAACACAAGATCCCGATTCCGCCAATACGAAACGGGGCCGGGTGATCGTCTTTTTCTCCAACCAGCCGGCCATCTCGACTGCCCCCCTGGTGACGACGCTTTGGGGTTGTGAAATACCCGCGGGCACCTCACCTCGTGGCGTCGGTGCAAACCGTTGTACCCTAGCGAGTTCCGCTTCGATGGCAAGGGGTCTCGCCCTTGCGATCCCACGCGCGGCGGGTGGGGACGTGGGGATCCCCGAGGTGCCCCCGGCACGGCCTGCTCATACTAGCCCGGTGGCTGCGTGCCGTGGTGAGAAATGGCCGAGGGCCTGGGAGTATCGGCGTGGATCATGGTGACGGGCACGAAATGCCCGCGGCCGCGAAGTCGGCTTGCGCACCGGATCAACCCGGCGGCGACGATCAAAATCCCGAGAAAGGGCAAGGCAAGCCACAGCCACCATGCGGTCCCAACCAGCACGGCGACCGTGCCCGGCCATCGCCGCAGCCAGGCGCGCGCCGCCGGCCATTGCCAGCCGAGCGCCGCCAGCAGGATCGCGCCGATCACCACAGCGGCGAGCATCAACCGGTATCCCAAGTCAGCGTGAGGCTTGCCCCGATAACCAACCGTGGGAGCCTCCGTGCCGGCCTGCAGACGCAGATGAGTCGAACCGAACCGGTGGTCGAGCAGGCGGCACCAGAGTTCGGTCGGTTCGACGGCCTCACTCGCCTGGACCGGGCGATCGATTTCCAGATCCCGGGTGATTTCCGTTTGTTGCCCTTCGATGGTATCCAACGCGGCGATGACGGTCTCAACATTTTGCGGGCTTTGGGCCGTTTGGTCGAGGAGCCGTCGAATTCTCTCCTCCGTAAAGATCAGCCGCGTTGCCCAACGCCGATACCAGGGCGTTTTCGCTTCCGGGTCATCGAGTAACGAAGCGGCGCTTCGCTGCACGGCCGCCGCCGCATCCTTGATGCGTGCCAGGTCGTACTCCAGGGGGGTAAGCCGTTGGAGTTCGTCGTTGGGCAGTCCCTGGGTCGGTTCCCATTGCCCGGGACCGGAGATGCGCCACAGGGTTCGTTGTGCGGGCAGATTCTCCAGGCTGGGCGACTCGAATCGGCGATGCCGGGACGATGTCCAGGAGGGCAGCGTCCCGGAAAACAAGACTTCGATCCGCTGCGGCAGGGCAGCGGGTCCCAGGGGCACGCGAAAACGATCCGGCCGCCGGGTGGCCTCGGGTACCGCTGGTACGCCGGCAACGAAAACGGCCAACGGTTGCTGCCCTTGGGGCATGATCAGGAAGACCTCGGAAAGCCGGGCCGGTTCCAGGGTGATCGCAGCCACGCCTCGGTACGAATCACCCTCGTCCCACGCCACCTGAATCTCCGCCGAATCCACGCGGGCCTGGGCCACGGAACGTTCGGCCGGCTTGAGAACCGCCAGGAAGTTTTCGTCGGTGACCCGGTAGACTTCAGCCGAGGAAGAGGTCGACGACGCGTCGAGTTCCTCCGGTAGCGTTGTCTTCTGCAATCCCTGGGTTTCCCAACGGACTGCCTTGGCGGCATACCGCGACGGCAGGAGCACGTATTGCCGTACCTCCTTGGCCGACCGCATGGTGATCGGCGGAACGCGGAGTTGATCTTCCAGCCCGCGTTTCAACTCGCCACTGACGCGCAATCGATAGGGTCCCTGGATCGCATCGGGTGGACGAACGACCAACTGCCGGCGGTCGGTGCCGAGAATCTCGGTGACGGTCGCCCGTGCCGCCGGTTCAACTTCCTCGGACGGAATCCAACCGGGGGGAACGTCGAAACGGATCGCGTCGAGCCAACCGTCGCGGACGTCCATCTGGACGTCGAGGTGCAATCTCCAGGCCTGGCCGTCCCAAACCAGTCGGGTGACCTGATCGGCAATGACGTCGGGAAGATTGGGGCCGACGCTCACCATGGCATCGATGGGCTTGCCGTCGCCCGTGTAGCCCTCGTGCAACCGGCCCAAGCCGGAGTTCTCACCGTTGACGTTCGGCGCTTCGACTTTCCGCAGACCCGAGCGGGCGGTCACCAGCACGGAGACGGCCGGCCGGCGGAAAATTGCGATGTCGGTCGAGCGGAGTTGGCAATCGGTCATCGACACCACGGGAAGCGGCATGGTCTTCTTCGCCGGATACGACAATCGGCCGCGCAGCATAAGCTCATGCCGCCCAGAGACCGGTTCGGATAAGAAAACCGTAATCAGGCCGCTGGTCGGATCGCCCGACCAGCGGGCCGCTCGTTCTTCTTCGCCGGCGAGAACGGAGACACGGTCGATCTTCATGCCCGGTGGACCTTGGAGCCGGTGCTGGAAATGGCGGCCTCGGTTGGGCGTCAACTCCGCTTGGTAATGGATCTCGGCCTCCCCCAGATCAAAACTCACCGCCACCACCTGGTCGGCCACCGTCTCGTTTGGCACCCTGCTGGTGGTCAACAGCCAGGGCGCGTGCGAGTCGGGTGCAAGGCGATAGACCCATTGCGGTTTGGCTTCCGAGGCACCCCATTGCGAGGAGAAATCGGCGACCGGCACCACGTCCGTTTCTTCGGACGAAGGCATCTTGTATTGCAGAGACGGGTCCACCGTGACGGCAACCCATCGGGCCGTGGGACGCGTGTCCTGTGTTTGCAGGTGCGGCAGTCGCAGGTTTCCCACGCCCGATGCCCCGCTCAACAGAAACGTTGCCTCGACCACAACCTGATTGGAGTCTGTTTCGGCCAGATCCATCCGAATCGTCTGCGGTTGGCCCGGAGTCACTTGCACAGCGACGATCGTCGTATTGGCATCGTCGACCGGCAACATGCGCAGCCGGGGGTCGGCAGCCAGAAGCACCTGGGTAAGCTGCCTGCTATCGCCGCGAAACGTCAGTCGGGCATCGATCACGACCGAACCGGGCCGAATCTTGACCCAGTAAAGCTCTTCGGTGGTAACCGTGCGGTCGCCGCCGAGCCCCTCGCTCTGAGCCCAGTCAACGCCAAGCCGGTCGGTGGGACCCAAGTCGGCCACCAACCGTTGCCCACCCTCCTCCAGAACGACCGATCCCACGGCCGTCGGCACGCGGATCGGCGGGGTGCCCAGCGGCAGGTTCAACTCCAGCGTCGAGGTGACCAAACGGGGAATCAGCAGGTCAAAACCCGAGCTACCGTTCTCGTCGCGCAGAGCCGGCTGAAGCGACAGCTCGAGGCGATAACGTCCGGGCTCCGGTACGTCGTTGAGGATCAGCGATTTCCCGTCACTGCCCCACTCGGCCAGGATGGTCCGGCCGTCGAGCGTTGCCCCCTCGGGCAGAAGATTCGCGCCGGGAAGTTGCAGGGGAATATGAATTCGCGCCGGTTTCCCGATCACCAGCAGATCGTAGCTGGCTTTGAAATCGGCGACCGTGAAGCCTCCTCGTCCGACACGAGGGACCAGGTTGCCCCGATACGCCCCCGCGCCGAGTACCCATTGTGGTTCACCGGTCAGGGCATCCGCGCGATGACGCAGCGCGTTGTACAGCGCCGCCGGTACGTCGTATTGGTCGCCGGTGGGTTGCCGCTTGTCGTCGACGGGTATGAACAGCCGGTGGATCGTCGCCGGGGGTTGGGGCAGAGTGTCGGCCGGATCACCTCGCGCGTGGGCGCAGACGGAAAGGATGGCCACGACGATCAGGGCGACCACTCCGGCCGAGACCGCCGGCGAGTTGGTGTGCCGCTGGGTCGAAGGCTCGGATTTCTCGTCGTGCGAGGGGGCGAGCGCGTCGCGCCGGCGAGCAAGTCCCCAGGTCAAGGCAAAAAGTGTACCCAACACGGCCCCCGAAGCGGGCGGGACAAGTGGATCGGGCAAAACGAGCGCGACGACACCGAAGAGTCCGGCCAAGAGCAGGAGCCCGACCGGACACCGGATCAACAGCCAACGGCCCACGGCCACCGCGGCCAAGAAGGCGATCCACCCCAGCGCATGGATCGAACCACGATCGACGACCGTCAGTTGGGCCCCTTGCGATGCCGGGATTTCCAGGTCGTGCATGGTCCATCCCCGCGTGTCCTCCGCCCCAAAAGGCATCGGAGGAAGCCCGTGCCACGGCGAACCGTTGCTCGCCGTTTCGGTCGACGGGCGGGGAAGTCGCAAGGACTTGTCGTTGCCGGCCGGCCCGTCGGCTCGTCCCCGCCCCAGAGGGCCGAACAATCGTTGGGTCACGGTTTTTCCCGGCCTGCCGAGGTCGGCCTGCGACGCCAGGCGCTGAAAACCGGGCGGCAGCCATACGGTCCAGTGACGGGTGAGGACGGGGAAATGGGCTTCCGGCAGGGGCGCGTCGAGCCGGCCGAGGATTCCCAGGCTGGCCCCGGCGGTGAGGAAAGACACGCTCAAACGCGAGAATTTTCGCCCCGTCGGAAGCGCGACGGTCAGTCGGTGGTCCGCCTCGTCGTCGGCAGCTTGCCATGCGGTTCGAGTGCCGTCGATCCAGACTCCTCGAACCGCGTCGGCGGTTGCCGATGGGGGAAGCGTGAGTTGCAGTTGTTCGCCTCCGACGCTCTCCATGTGGTAGGTCACCAGATGAGAGCCCTGGCCGTCCGGCTCGAAACGCGACTGGAGTCGGCAACTCCAAGCCCACGCCATCGGCGTCGTCGACGTCGGTTCCAGCGATACGCTCACCGCCACCGCGGCCGAATACCCGGCATGACGGGCCGGTTCGTAGCGATAGGCGGCTCGAGCCGTTTGATGCCGATCAGGGGCGGCCGCCGCGGTGGGAACGGGGTAAAGGTGCCGGTTGTCGATTCGCAGGGGAGTCGCCCCCGCGGCACGGATGACCAATGTCGCACGCTGCGCGGCGGCTTCCGGAAGCCAGGCCAGGCCAATCGGCTGTTCGTCGGCCAGGCGGACCGAACGGCTGGCACGCAGGTCGAAGGGGACACTTCGCGGACGGGGAAGCACGATCTCCCAGGTCTCCCCCCCGCTGGCCGTTTCTTTCCCCGCTTCGTCGAGCGGTGCGGCCGTCAATTGTTCGGCGCCCTCGGTGCCGAGAGTCCATTGAGGAGAAACTTCACGGCGTTGAGAAAAATGGACCACGATCCGCTCCACGCCGGAGGCTTGTGGAACGCAGCGAAGCCAGTATGTTTCATCCAACCGGCCGTCGCTTACCGACGCCTCCACGCGAATCGTGCCCGTGTAGCTTGCCTGCTGCTGGGCAAGCCGCACCCGCACGTCCTCGGTCTGGAGGTGGTTTTCCAGCAACAGGCATCCGGGCAGTTCCTTCAAGATCTCTTGGTGCCACCGGGGTAAGTGGGCGCGTCGCACGCCTTCGATCTGTTCCGTGCCGCTGACGCGAAGATGATAGGGTTGAGCCGCGCTCACGGCCACCGTCCGGCGCCCGTCGTTTCCACCCGCCAGACGCAACGGCGAGAGGGTCGCCAGGGTAAGGTCTCGTGCCACGGGCGAACGGAGATCGCGGCCGAGAATCGTCAGCCGGATCGGGCGACCGGGCGTGACGGCCTTGGCCAGCGATATCCTGAGTTTCCGTCGTCGCGCGGGGCCGAGGATTTCGGTCCAATCGTCCAGCGCCTCGGGAGGATCCGCCTCGACAGCGTCGACGATCCATCGTTGGGCCACGTCGGTCTCGAACTCGAAATGGCGCCCATCGGCCACCGCCAACAGCAGGGCGACCCGGCCCGTCGTTTTCGTCGCTCCCAGTTCGACAATCGTCAGGGCGTCCACGCGCAACGGGCTTTGCCGTCGGGTCACGGTCACCCCCAGCGAGGCGTCGGCTGCCGAAGCCTGAAAATCGAGCGTTTCGCCCCCTTGCGATGCGGGCAATCGGCTGATCCCCGTTTGCCAACAGGCATCGGGAGTCACCGCCTGCAACAGGAGCGAGCCGTCGACGGCCAGCGTGGCAACTCCCTCCTGCCAGAAGCCGTCGAACAGCCCGATGGTCGGCAACCGCCAGCGCCGGTCGAGTTGAAGCGGTGCCACGGCGAGCAACTGCAAGGTACGTCCGGTTCCTCGGATCGTCTCGGGCAATTCCAACACGATCTTGCCGGCTGGGGACGTGGGTTGAGCCGGATCGAGCCGCGTGACGTCGAGCCACGGCACGATGGTTTCGCCCAGTCGCACGTCGACAAGTTGTAGGCCCGGATCGAGCCGAACCGTGAGCCGGGAAAGCGGATCACCAGACACGTCCAATTCCAGCCGAGTTTGAACTTCCAAGCCTTCTTTCTTCAGATGGTATCGAGTCGATTGCCTCACCGAGACCCTGCTCTGCGCCGGCGAGGGACTTTCGACTGGGGCAATTCGCAACAGGAAGCGGTGGTGCCCCCCCACTTCGATCCGCCACTGCCGCCGGCCTTCCACGGCATCCCCAATCGGCGACACGAGAGCGCCATCGACCTCGGGGACCAGATCATCCGGCAGATCGAGCGCCAGCCGCGTCGAGGGACAAGCGGGGAACTCCAGGAGGAATTCGGTCACCAGCACGCCGTTGCGACGCCCACGAAAGGTCCAGTCGAACGCCAGCGACGCCGATTGCTCGACGCGCACCCCCAAAGTGCCGTCGGCGCCAAGTCCCATCACGGCCGGCATTGGTTCGGTCGACTGCCAGAGAGGGTTGGCGACCGCCAGGCGACACGGTTGGAGCGAGAGAAGCGTCGGCGTTTCGGCCGCGTGTTCCACTTGCGCCACTGCGGTGCCTACCAGCAAATCGTCGCCCTCCAGCCGCGCTTCATACTCGGCGCTCACCATCGAGGCGCCTCGGGGCGACTCCGTGCTGGTCGTCGCACCATGGGCTTTTCGCAGCAGTTCCTCGAACGTCTTCGCGTCGATCGGCAGGTACGGAACCGGGTCGCGGGGCCAGTCGATTCGGCGATCGGCCGGGGCATAAACTCGGCGAAATTGCAGCGGGGCATTCGCAGCACCGGCCGAGCCCGGGCGGTCGGGTTCATCCGCGACAGCGCCGGCTGCCATCAGCAGGACTCCGGCGATCAGGGAGAACACGGTGAAGCGGGCAAGGCAGTTGCCGGGCTTCGTCTCGCTAACCAAGACGGCACCTGTCCGCCCGCCATGTCGTTTGCAACGGCGTCTGCTCATGGGATATCCGAAGGCGAAACTTCGCCGGTTGCCGGCGCCGGGGCCGTCTCCGTCGAAGAGGGACTCCCCACGCGACTCGGCCGGTACTCCGTCTGCGTTGAATCGGTTTCCAGCACGGCACTATCCCGCCGATCCCAGGCGACTCGCCGCCGCACGAACTTCCGCTCAAGCACCATGGCAAGCAGTGTCAGGACCAACCCCAAACTGGCTGCTTGGGCGAGCAATCGCGAGGCGTCGGGCCACCAAATCACCCCCGCGACAAGCGCCGCGGCCGCGACCACCAAGCACTGCGGCCGTCGCATCGCACGTACATGAATCAATATCAGACCCACGAGCAACACGACCCCCGAGGCAATCAAGACCACCAGCGAGCGGCCGGCCGTCCGCACACGACATTCCTGGCGCGGGGTCATGCCGCTGAATAAATAGCGATTCGTGCCGCCGGAATCGACCCGCGAGGGTTCGACGCCGACCCAGGCCTCAAGGTCGCCCTGCTCCAGAAGCGGCGTCCGTTGCCATCCCCAGCCGTGCAGCGTCCACTGCCGCTCGGAGGTCAGACCCGCCGGGGACGAGACGAGATGCTCATCCTGCGGCAAGAGGAGTTGCCAATACCAGCGCTGCACCCAATGGTTGTCGCCCAGCCGCGGGAAAGCAAACTCGACTCCGCCCCGCGGTGGACGCTGTTCGAATCGATAGCGCAAATCCAACACATGCTCCCGGTGATTCGACCCCGCGGGTATCGGCACGCGCAGCCGGTCGTCGCCGGGCCCTTGGAGCAGTACCGGCGCGCCGTCGAGCAGGGCGTCGAGTTGGCCGGGGCTGACGCCTTCAGGCATCGTCAACTCGATCTCTTCCCGGCTGGTGGAGAAGTTGAAAACGGCCCGGTCCTGCCGATCGGAATGGGTCAACCAGGTCTGAATCCACGCTCGCCGTACCACGGTGGAGCGCGACGCGGCGCGAGCATCGACCCGTATCCAAAACGCCGCGTGCGGCACCGGCTCGGCTGCTGTTAGACGCATACCCGTGTGCAGCAGCCCGTTGTGGCCGTTCTTGTCCTGTATCCACTTTCCGTCTCGCGGCCGCACCCGAATCGGAGCCTCGGAGACAACCAGCAGCTCGTTGCCGACAAGCTCCCCCTCGCCGGGGACGACCAACGGGATCGTTTGCAGGGTTTCCTTCTCGGCAGTCGGATCCGCGCCGGAACACTCGTACCGAACGACGAGTTCGCAGGTTCCGATTCGCGGTTCTCCCAGACGCACGCGCCAGTGGACCGGACCGTCGCCGTTCTCGGCCGCCGGAGGCGCGGAAACCACTTCGGTGGACAGGGTTTCCTCACCCTGCGTCACGGTCAATTGTCCCTCGGCAGCCAACTCGGGTGGCACCAGCAGCGTCAGCCGGTCGGCCGGCTCGTGTTGGATCGTGTAGACGAACGTTTGCGCGACCCGACTGCGTTCTCGGGCGAGGTCGATCCGGCCGCTGGCCTCGACGCGAATACTTCGAGAGAGCGTCCGGAAATCGGCGACGAACGCCGTCTCATCGGTTCCCTCGCCACGGTAGAAGAGCGGCTTCTGCTGCCGCGGGGGCAGTTCCATCGGCGGCGCCACTTGCTGACGCGTCAGGTCGACGCTCGCCTCAATGTCGGGGGTCAACTCGACGTTGTCGTCGGCCACCACGACCAGTGTCGCCGGCCGCGTCGAATCGGCTTGCGGTTTGAGCAGGGGTAAGGAAAGACGCTCCGTGCCGGGCGAGATTTCCCGGTACGCGCGCAATTCCACTTCCACCGAACCGGTCGACGCGCGCTGCAGCGGAATGGCCAGCACGCCGGCCGAGCTGACGTTGATATCCGCCGCCACGACGACCGCCTCCGGACCCACCTGATCGATCTCCCAGCCTTGCAGGTCGACGTGCAACAGGTAGGCGGGCGCTCCCCGCACCTCGTACTTCAACCGAGCCCGGAGTTCCACCCGATCGGCGGAAACCACGCACAGATACTCCGGCTCCACGCTCGTCTTCGTCGTGCGGCGCGTCGCACGAGCCAGGAGCTGATAGGGTTGACTGACGTATTGGAACCGGGCGACGACGTTCTCCTGTTGCAGCGATTCGGGTAACTGGTCGACCTGATGAATCCCCTGGCGATCACCCCAGTAGACGCCCCACGCCTCGTCGGTGACCACCGCGACGTAGCCCGACTGCCCGGCGGCGCCCATCACCTCGAAGCCCGACAGATCGAACCAGGCCTCCTCTCCCGAGGAAGGTCGCGTCTGTTTGGTGCTCAGGCGAATCGTCTCGGGGCCGGATGTGTCTTCGAGAAAACGGACCTCCACCGCCGATGGTTCGCCGTTTTGGGGTTTGACGGGCACGATCGTATAGCCGGTCGGATTGGTGGGGATCCATTCGGCCTCCGGCGGCAGGCGAACCAGGAACGGTTTGATCGCCCCGGCGTAACTGCGCACCGTCAGCGCGGCGTCGGTATGCACGGCCCGGCCATCGATCTTTGCCGTGACCAGTGCCGAGGCCTCCAGCACGGAAGGCACGTCGGCTACCGGCGTGCCTGCCTGGTGCCAGGTCAATTGGAAGTCGCCCCCCAGCCCCACCACCGAGAAGCGACTCTTGCTGCCATTGACCTGCTCGACCGATGCCATCGCGGCCCCGTCCGATACGGTGCCCACGGCACCGGCCACCGGCACGGTCAACTCCAGTTTCGAGGTTGTTGCCCGAGGTACGCGCAGCCGCAGTCGCCGCCGACTGCCTACCGTTTCCAGCGGGACCAACACGCGCAACGTGATCTGGCGCGATTTCTCCGCCCCGCCAGAGAGCCAGACGACGTAGCCGTCGGATTTCTCTTCTTGCTCGTCGAAATGAAGAAACAGTTCGCCGGGGCCCTGAAACTTGATGCTTTCCCGCAGCACGGCCCGATCCAAATGCAGCGGAATCCGCACCGGCCCTTCATCTCGAACCACCACCTGGAATCCGATGGTTAGTTCGGCATGGTCTGTCGCCCCCACTGCCCCCGTGACTGTCCCGGTCGCGGTGATGTTTTGAAGACTATAACGCGGCTTCTGATCGCGGCCTTCAAGTTCCTGTTTCAAGTCGTACAATTCTTGGAATCGCTTTAGCGTGAAGCCCACCACGGGCACGAGCTTGTCCTTCTCGTCGCGAACATAGTAGATCTCAAGAGATTTCTCGACGACCGGAGAAGAGGTGCCATTGGCCGTTGGTGGCTGGCCGGGTTGCGATACGCCTGGATCATCCGGTGTGTCTGGACCTTGAGCGCCGGCAATACTTGCCCCGACAAGCCAGACGCAGATGATCCAAGTGATAAGCCGAGCCATGCCATTGTGTTCGGGTTGCTGTTCGACGATTCGTCCGCACGCCTCGTGGTTTCCATGCACCCGGTGTGTGTTATTCCGAGCAGCCCCGGCCGACCACCGGCTGCGATGCCCGAACGTCACTTCCGGCTGGTTGCGGGAGACTCTCGCGAGAATTGAAAGAGAGGACTGCCGGGCGAAAGAAACCTTTCTCCAGTTTATCAAGCCCGGCTAGTCGCTTGAAGCGTCAAACCCGCAGATTTTCCCCCAGAACGACAGCATGTCCCGGCACAAGGCGCATAAACCGGATTCTTCGTTGTCGGGCGAAAAAGATGGGGGGGTGAGCGTCCCCGGAGAGCCTAGCTGCCACCGCCGCCAACGATGGGTTGCAGCATTTGCAGTGCTTGCTCGTGGAGTTGGCGATTGGCCGAGGCAAGAAACTGGCCCGATTCAAGGGACAGAGACCCCCCATCTGGTGCGGTAACCATAGCGCCAGCCTCGCGGGCGATGAGGATTCCGGCGGCGACATCCCAGATCTTGGTGCTAAAACAGGCGAATAGATCAAATCGACCCGCAGCCAGATAGGCAAAATTCAGCGCCGCCGAACCCGTGCGGCGAATGGCCTGACAGTGGGTCACCGATTGAAGGAAGAACTGCACGTCGGGCGAATCGTCTCCGGCTCTCGGCGGCAGCCCGACGGCAGCCAACGAATCGGAAAGCTCGGTGACCCGGCCCGAGTGTATGGGATGCTTCCCCAGGAAGGCCCCGCATCCGGCGGTGGCCGTGAAACACTCACCGAAAAACGGTTCAAGAATAGCAGCCACCAGCAATTGCCCCGCCCTTTCCAGCGCGATGGACACGCTGTAGTGGGGAACTTGGTGGACGTAATTGGTGGTTCCGTCGAGAGGGTCGACAATCCAGCGATAATCGCTCCCGGTGGAGCTAGCAACCACCCCTTCTTCTCCCAAGATCGCGTGGTCGGGAAACTCACGCAAGATGGTATCCTGAATCGCCTCCTGGGCCGCCAGATCCGCCTCGGTCACCAGATCGGCGGGAGCTTTTTCGCTGACTTTGGCCCGTCCGCGCCATTGCAGGAGCACTTCTCCCGCTGTACGGGCAGCCCGCTGACAAACCTCGGCGAATTTCGCAATCGAGTCCATTTGAGTCCGTTTTCCGTTGAAACCGCCTCGATTATAAGGTCTGGCAATGGCCCCGCCTACTCCCACTCCGCCCAAAACCACTCGTGGGGGGGGGCGAGAGGAATAATTTTTCGCCCGACGAGAGTTTTCTTGACTTTTCTTGGCTCCCAACTATGGACAACCGCCAAAGAGTTGCTATGATCGAGGCTGTTGAGAGAAGGGGTCACTGAGCGAGATGCTGTCGCGACGGCCCCGACAATCGGTTATCAGGTTGCCTTTATAATTTTTGGGATTTCATAAGCTGGCCCTTGCGGCAAATTTTCGGCCTCTTCTCTGTTCCGGCCCCGCCGTTTCGCCTCGCCTGCGAACGGCGGGGTTTTTTTGTTGTAATCCGTCGGCCCATGGGTAGCCGGTGAGCGACCCATGGTCTGAAGTTTCACTTTGTGTTGATGGAGAGACTCCGACGTGACTACCCAATGGTCGCTCGATATTCCCCGGGCTCGACTCCAGTCCGCATCGTTTTCGGCTTCCCTTGCCTTGACGCTTCCGACCGACGGCCTGATCGACGCCGTGGTCGCGGGCCGGCATCTTCGCGGCGGAAAGTGGTTGGGGATCGCCTGGCCCGACCCTGGTGACAAAGAGGTCGACGCACCATCCGATGCGTACGCCCGCGGCACCGATCTGGTCGCCACTTTTTCCGAGACACCGCAGCGGCCGGTCCAGATGGATGCCATGTGGCGCGTTGCCGAGGGTGCCGACACAAGCGACTTCATCACGGCGATCGAATTGCTTGTTTCCGTCCGCACCTCGCGGCTGGACAGTCGACCGGAGTTGTTCGTCCAGAGCGTTGTGCCGGCCGGCGAAGTATTGCGACTTGTGGACCTCGAAGGGGCGCGATTCGAGCCAATCGATCGGGTCGGCGACCCGAGCGTCGCGCCGTGGGAATGTTATCTCTTTCGTCTGTCCGACGGCGACGGAACCGAGGGGCCGATAAGTTACGCGCAAATGGTGCATCCGGCCGATTCCAGCGGCGACCCACCAAGCAGGCCGCCGGGAGAATCCAACCGGACGTTTCTGCGACATCGCCTGTTTGCCGAACCTTTGGAGAAGGGCGTCATTCGTCGCGCAAGACTTCGGGGTGTTTTTCTTCCCCGCCAGAACGACCAGCAGCGGACAGCCGCATGTTTTCAGAACTTTGTCTCCGCCGAACCACCGCTTGGCACCTGATGCCATGACACGCGATTCCTTTGCCGATTTCGTGCTCGACCAGCTTCGCGAACTGGGGGAGGTACGATACCGCCGCATGTTCGGCGGACACGGTTTCTATTGCGGGGCGAAGTTCTTCGCCATCGCCCACGACAGCCGGCTCTATTTCAAGACCGACCAGCACACGCGCGGCGACTACGAAGCCCGGGGACTGAAACCCTTTCAAGCCAGCGCCCGGCAGACGCTCAAGAACTACTACGAAGTGCCGCTGGAGGTGATCGAGAACCGTGGCGAGCTGCTCGCCTGGGCCAGCGCGGCGACCGAAGTGGAATAGAGGGTTCCGTGGATCGATCCTACTACGTTATAATGATGCCATGCCCCCTGCGAAGAACGACGTTCTGAAGATTCACCGTAAACCCACGGTCGGCCAGGGCACGCTGGTGCTTGCGTTCGCCGGCTGGATGGACGGGGGCGACGTGTCGACCGGCACGGTGCAGCGTCTGGTGGATCTCTTGCAGGCGGATCCCTTCGCCGAGATCGATCCCGAGCCGTTCTATATTTACAGTTTCCCCGGCTCGATGGAAGTGACGGCCCTTTTCCGTCCGCATATCGAGATCGAAGACGGCCTGGTCAAACGTGTCGACATGCCGGCCAACACGTTCTATTGCCACGAGCCGGCCAATCTGGTGCTGTTCCTCGGCAAAGAGCCGAACCTGAACTGGCGGGCGTTCGGCGATTGCATCTTTCGTCTGGCGCGCGAGGTGGGTGTCGGCCGCATCTTGTTCGTGGGATCCTTTGGCGGAGCCGTGCCACATACCCGCCAGCCCCGTCTCTACGTGGCCTGCTCCAACTCGGATCTGTTGGAAGAGATGCGGCAGTACGGCGTTCGGCGAAGCACCTACGAGGGGCCCGGTTCGTTTACCAGCTACCTCATGGCCCAGGCCGCGTCGTCGGGGATCGACATGATCTCGCTGGTCGCCGAAATCCCCGGTTATCTGCAGGGCACCAACCCGATGAGCCTCGAAGCGGTCGCCCGCCGGCTGGCCAGTATCCTCAAACTGTCGCTCGATCTCGATTCGCTGCGCACCGCCAGTACCGAATGGGAGTTGCAGGTCTCCAGCGCCGTGGACGAGAACACGGAACTGGCCGAAACCGTCCGCCAGTTGGAAGAGCAATACGACAACGACCTGCTCGAGACGGGCGACGACGTGTGAACACCGCCTTCGAGTGCGGCAACTTGTTTCCGCTTTCGTCTTCCATGGGGCGGGACGATCTTCCTCTCCTTCGTGTCCTTGGTGCCTTTGTGGTAAATCCAACCCGGACGGCCGACAAGGAAACGGCAACACCACCAAGACACGAAGGACACGAGCGTCAATAAGCGCGACTGTCCCCCTTCCTCGCCCTCGCCCAATTTTCCCGTGCCAAAAACTCCTCCGCGAGCCCTGCGTCTCTGCGTGAGTTCCCTGCCGTGTCCGTGCGTATGATCCGGGACAAGAAAGACTCCCGAGCCGCATCCCACCGTCTGGGGACGCCTGGCTACGACACTTCTCATTTCCGCGCTGCTAAGCCCACCTACTCAACCAACACCGTATCTTCGTGCTCGTAGCCCGGGGCACAGCAACAGAGGAATCGGAGTAGCTCCGTGCCCGTGTTGGTAATCTGGTGGCGCTGGCCGGGGGGAATGGCCACCGCGTCGCCGGGGCCGACGTCGCGCGAGTCGTCGCCGACTTGCATCCGACCGCTTCCTTGCAGAATGTAGTAGATCTCCTCGGTCTGCTCGTGGTAATGGGCCGCCGTGGCAGCGCCGGCGGGAAGACGCGCCTCGGCCAGTGTTTGGTTGCGGATGCACGAGTTGCGATGGGCCAATAGCTCGCGAATCTCCGAACCGTCCTTCGTGGTGAAGGCTTCGACGCGGTCGATGTTGTGGACGTCCATCCCAGAGTCCTCAGCGGTGGATGCCCACCACGGCCGGTGGGTAGGTGCGGATATCGAAGGTCTCGCCATGCGGCAATTGGGCGAAGTCCAGCCGCCGGTCGGCCTCCACGACGGTAAGACTGCCCGGCGGAGCGACCTCCATCAGCGAGTCGAGAAGTTCGCACATCTGCTGGAGTCGGTCGACGTAGAAATCGTAAGGCGGGCTGCAGAAAATGACCCAAGGTATCTCGCTCAACTCCGGCCGCGTCTTCACCCAGATGAACACGTCGGCCGCAATCACCTCGGCCGCTTGCCCGGCGTCCAACACCGCGGCGTTCTTTCGGATCAAGTCGGCGCTGGGAAAATGCTGCTCGACCAGGGTCGCCCGGGCGGCGCCGCGGCTGAGCGCTTCGAGCCCCAGAGCACCGGTTCCGGCGAACAGGTCCACGGCATGTGTGCCACGGATCGCCGGCCCGACCAAATTGAAGATGGCCTCGCGCACCCGATCCTTCATCGGCCGGGTGCGTCGATCGCCGCTGTAGAGGAGCTTCCGGCCGCGAAATCGGCCGCCGATGATACGCAGTCCGACGAGGCCTCCTCGTGATGCCGAGGGGCTGGAGTCGTTCGGTTTTCTCGGTGGTTTTCGTTTCTTGCCAGCCATGGGACGCGATCCGAACGGTTCGTCGTGAGAATTCGTATAAACTGTGGCCAAGAAGCCGAAACCGCCAGACTTTGCGTCCCTGACCTTCGAGGGGCCAGCACTAACCCGGCACTCCTGCCGGGGGAGGTGCCACAGGCCCGGCGATCGTGCAAATTCGCCTCCCCCCCGGACAAAAGCCCACCGGTATGGTACCGTAGTACGTGTCGTACGTGAAGCCTCCCGGCGAGGTAACACGATTACTGGTTTCGTCTTCTGTTTCAAACCATCAGGAATTCAGTCATGCAGATGGGTCTTCGTTTAGCATTGGTAGCGTGGTTTGCCGTTGGGGTTACCGCGACGTCACTGGGGCAAGAACCGGCGGCCGTCCAGCCGGCGGGGCCCGCCAAGGCGGCTTTCGATCAGCGCTTGAGCGAGATTCAGGCCGTCTCGAAGCAGTTGCAGGCTTTGGAGGAAGAATACGCCAACGCCGAGCCAAAACGGCGCACCGAAATTCAACAGGAGGCTATGCAATTGGGACAACAAGGGAGAGCGACATTTGTCGAGTTGGTGGCGGCGGCCGAGAAGGCCTTCGCCGAAGCGCCCAACGCGGATGACACCGTGACCGGCGTCCTCGCCCAAGGCGCGTCGATGCACGTCGGAAGCGACAACTACGAGGAAGGCTTGCGGTTGGCCCAGTTGCTGATCGCCAACAAATTCGAGGACAAGCGGGTCTACGGGCTGGCGGGGATCGCGGCCTTTTCGTCCGGTGATTTCGACGCGGCCGAGGCCTACCTCAAGGTGGCCAAGGAAAACGAAGCTTTGGACCGCACCGGCGAGATGAACCTTAGCCTGATTCCCTACTACAAGGATGCCTGGGCCAAGGAACAAAAGATCCGTGCCGCCGAGGCGCAAGCCGCCGACCTGCCTCGCGTGTTGCTGAAGACCAACAAAGGCGAGATCGAGATCGAGTTGTTCGAGAACGAGGCGCCGGTGGCCGTGGCCAATTTCGTCTCCCTGGTCGAGAAAGGATACTACGACGGCCTGACGTTCCATCGCGTGATCCCGCAATTCATGGCCCAGGGTGGATGCCCTCAGGGTACAGGCACCGGAGGCCCCGGATACAATATCCCCTGCGAATGCTACGAGCCGGACCACCGCCTCCACTTTCGCGGCAGTCTGAGCATGGCCCACGCCGGACGCGACACGGGCGGATCGCAGTTTTTCCTCACCTTCGTCCCCACGAGGCATCTCGACGGCAAACACACGTGTTTTGGCCGAATCGTCCGGGGGATGGAAGTGTTGGGTGATCTGCAACGCCGCGATCCGGGCAACCCGGCCGGACCGCAACCGGACAAGATCGTCGAGGCCAAGGTGCTTCGTAAACGCGACCATGCCTACGTGCCGACCAAGGCGGGTCAGTAGTTGCCGCTTGGCACCGTCGCGAGGTTTCCCCACATGCCCCGGGTTCGTGCGATGAATGCTCTCTTGCCTGTGTTGTCGGTCATGGCCGTTTCGGCGACGGCCCTGCTATGGGCGGGCGACGAGAAACCGGCCGCCGACCCACCCATTGCCGGCGCGTCCCATGACTCCGCGGGGCAATATAACGAGGTGTTGGGCCAGTGGAAGCAGGTGGTGTGCCAGCTTGATATCCTCCGTCGGCGCTATCGCAGCGCCGAACCGGACCAGCGCATGGCCATGAAACGCGAGCACACCCGGTTGGTCAGCGAGGGGGAGGCCTTGGCAACCCGGCTGCTGGACGCCGCCGAGAAGATCCTTCGCGAAACCCCAAAAATTCATGCCCAAGTACAGGTACAAGTCGACGTGGCCACCTTGCTGGCACAGGTCGTCGTCGAGAACCACCAGACCGAGAACTACGAAGAAGCGCTCCGGATGGCCAACCTGCTGATCGAAAGGGAATTCGACGAGAAACTGTTCTATGTCTATGCGGGAATCGCCGCGTTCTGCGTCGGCCAGAGCGATTTGGCCGAGGAATACCTCGTGAAGAGCAAAGGCTGCGTAGAGCTGGCCAACCCGAATCGATTTCCCAGGAGAACCAAGCACTTCACCGATCTCGCCAACCGCCGAGCGGGGATCCTGCATGCGTTGCCCGAGTTCCGGGAGCTTTGGGCGGCCGAGCAGCAGTTGCGCGAGGCCGAGGACCAATGGACCGGGGACGAGCGACTACCGCGCGTGCGCCTCTCGACCAACAAGGGCGACATCGAACTGGTGTTGTTCGAGAAGGAAGCGCCCAACACGGTGGCCAACTTCATTTCCCTCGTCGAGAAGGGATACTACGACGGACTGACGTTCCATCGCGTCGTGTCCCAATTGGCGGCCCAGGCCGGATGCAACCGGGGCGACGGCAGCGGTGGCCCCGGATACCGGATCCCCTGCGAATGCTACGAGCCGAACCATCGTAACCATTTTCGCGGCAGTCTGAGCATGGCCAAGACGGCATTTCGCGACACGGGCGGAGCGCAGTTCTTCATCACCTTCCTCCCGACCATGCATCTCAACGGCAAGCACACCGTCTTCGGACGCGTCGTCAAGGGTATGGATGTCGTCACAAAGCTCCAACACCGCGACCCGACGGCCGACAACGCCGCCGATCCCGATACGATCGAGAAAGCCGAAGTCCTCTTCCGGCGCAAGCACCCCTATCCGGTGAAGAAGATCGGGCCGTAAGGAAGGTGTTTGGGGATGTGTACGAT
>CAYUIQ010000076.1:0-32825 GCA_964444795.1 uncultured Planctomycetaceae bacterium | reverse complement strand
GCCGCGTTTCGTACCCGGATTCACCGCACTGCTTGCAAGCAAGCCGTGGCACACCTTCCGGCAGAGTCCACTTTTTCAACGGGCTAAACGGACAAACCTCGCCCCTTTACACCTCTGCCTGCACCCGATCGACGACCACGACGCGGACATCGCAGACGTTGGTGTGCGTGGGGCCCGTGCGGATCAGCCCGCCTGTGGGGTCGAAGAAATGGTAGGCGTCGTTTCGGTTGAGGTAATCGGCCGGCTCAAGCCGCGCTTCGGCGGCCGCTCGCAGAATCGATGCGTCGAGCACCGCGCCGGCGGCGTCGGTCGGTCCGTCTTCGCCGTCGGTGCCGCCGGACAGCAGGGCGATGCCTTGAGCTCCGTCTAGTCCGAGATGCTCGGCCGCGGCCAGTACGAGTTGCTGGTTGCGGCCGCCCAGACCACGCTGGGCCGAGGGGACCAGTTCGACCACCGGTTCGCCGCCGGTGATCAGACAGTCGGGGCCTTCTTCAACTCGCATCTGCCGGGCCATGTCGGCCAGATGACGACCGATCTCCTCGGCCGGACCTTCCGATTGCCGGGCGCAGACCATGGCGTGTGAATAGCCAAGCCGCTCGGCTTCGATTCCCGCGGAGTCGACGGCCACGGCATTGTTGCCGATCACCAGATTGGTCGCGGGGCACGAAGGTGGCGACGGCTCAGCTTCTTCTTCGGCTTGTTGTTTCCGCCGGAGGAAGTCGAACACCGCGGGCGAAATGCCGGCCGATCGCGAGTCGAACCGGTCGAGCACTTCCAGGGCGGCTTGGGGCGCGGAGGAATCTTCGACCGTGGGCCCCGAGGCGATCACGTCCAGCGGATCGCCCAACACGTCGGAGATGATTAGCGTAACAAGCCGCCCGGCGCGACACGCCCGCGTCAATCCACCGCCCTTGACGCGGCTGAGCTGCTTGCGGACCGCGTTGAGCTGCTCGATATTGGCGCCGGCCCCGCTGAGATGCCGGGTGACGGCCGCCTTGTCGGCCAGCGTGATCCCATCGACCGGCGCGGGCAAGAGGGCCGATCCACCGCCGGAGATGAGACACAGACAGAGATCTTGCGGCTGAAGCGATTCAACCAAGCGAAGAATCTCAGCGGCTCCGCGGACGCCGTCGGACGTCGGTTCGTTGACACCCGCGGGCCGGGCCGCGTGGAGGTGAATGTGACGCAGCGATCGGAGGCAATCTTCCGGTACGTTGACCCAGCCGGTGAGTTGCTTGCGCTGCGACCAATGCTGGCCCAGCGTCTCTTCCACGGCAGCGGCCATGCCCGCGCCTGCTTTGCCGGCCCCCACGACGACGATCCGCGCGATCGCTTCGAGGTCGACCGGTTCCTCGCCGAGGATCAGCGTGGAGCCGTCAACGCGCAATGTTTCGCCGACCAGGCGCTCGGACCCCACGGCATCGACACCCGCTCGCCAGATTCGCAGGGCATCGCGGCGGAGTTGTTCGGCAGAGCGTGGCATGGGTCATTAGCAGGAGCGAATAGGGCGTCGGTGAAATTGCCTGAATTCAGGCTCATCCGAGAAATGAGCAACTGATTGTACCATGGGCGCAACATCCGAGGCTACCGGTATCGAAACGAGGAATCCGTTCCGTGATTTCGTGTGGGGCGTGCGGTTCGATTGCGAGCGATGCGGTCGTTGTAGAATCCGACGTCGGCCCCCTGCGCCCGGGCAACCATTTCGTCCAGGCTGGGCACGCGCGCCTGAAGCGCCTCGTCGGGAAGACGGTCTGCCAGGTGCTCAAGGCGGGAAATCCTGTCGCCGGAAGCCCCCCCGACTGACTGGGGGGTTCACCTACTCTATATTGGGTCAGTTCTTGGAAACTCTGAAATATTCCTTGCAATCGCGTACAGCTTGATTACCGTAAAGGTGTTCTTCTACGGGGTCGAGCAAATGACGTCTCGGAGCAAGCAGATTCTCAAGAGATAGGCACCCGGAGACGCAGCGCGGCGCACCGTAGGATGAGTCGGAACCAACTACAGACTTTGGCCGTCACTCGCTGGAGACATTCTTCCTTGCACGGCATTTGCGAAAGGGCAAGAAATCCATGAGACGTTTCATCTGTTTTGGCGCCTGTCTATTCGTGACGGGCTTTGTCGCGGCGACCGCCCATGCCGAGGACGTTAACTGGATCGGGGGAGGAACGAACAACGACACGTCCCCGGCCAACGTGGCCCTTCGCTACGGAACCGCCACCGTACCACTGAGCTACTTCGACACCTCAAAATGGTTTCTGGATGTAGGTGAATTTCAAACGAACCCCAACAACGCGATTCCCCTGGATGGGCAGTCTGTTGGGTTTACGAACTCCTGCTGCAATCCCGAGCCGTTCGTCACCATTGACAACGCTGGCGCAGGCGTGTTTCTGCCAAACTCCGCCATCCGGTTCGACGCGAAGACTAACATCTTCGACAGCAGCGCTGGCGACCTCGGCGGCGGCTATGACTTTGGGCTGGTCGACGACGCCTTGACAGCGAGCACGATTGCCTTCAACGGGGCCGGCGGCGCCGCCAACGACGTCTACGTTCCAGTGATCGCCGATACCTTTACCTCGAACCGGCACGGCGCCGATTTCTTCGCGCCCATCACCGTGAACACCATTCTCGCCAACAGCGGGCACCAGGACAAGTGGAGTATCAATGTTAGTCCGACCGCCCCGATAGGTCTGGTCGAACTCGACGAGAATCGAGGCCCGGATGGAGGCAGTATCGACGGCAACTTCGCCTTCAATGCGGACACCGAGGTCACGACGCTGGATCACATTTGGAGCGACCTTCGGGTGGGAACCGGAGCGACCTTGACGATCGGCACTTACAACTTGACCGACACGTCCGGCAACGCGGCGCCGAATACCAATCCGAACACGATCCTCCTTGACGGCAATATCGAGGCCGGCACGTTCAACTTCGGTGGCGTCGATCAAGGATCCGGCTCCTGGGGGGCCACCGGCAGCGGGGCCGACACCGAAGTCCCCTGGATCCGCGGTAACGGCCGCTTAACCGTTGGCGCGGCGCCGCCGCCACCACCGCCTGTTTTGGGCTACCAATCGGGTTTTGAAAGCGAGTCGGCGTCCGCCGCCGGCGTGGTTCTGACGGGACAAGACGAGTATTACCTTCCCAACGCAACGAGCGCCGATTTTCTCGCTTTCACTTACTCGGGAAATGCACTAGGTCTTCCAGCGAACCCGAGTGGCGGCGATCAGTTCATTGCCGGTACGGGGCCCGGCGGCGGCGTTTACGGGCGGGCACAGCGGGACGTGAACTACAGTAGCGACCTCTGGACGATCAGTTTTGACATCGCGCCCACGGTCGTCGACCCCGCGAATCGTTTTAACAATTTGGGTAGCGTATCCTTACAACCCAGCGGTACGAGCGCGTCCTTCATCCCCTTGGCCAGATGGACGAGCACCGATGTCAACGAACCGGCCGAATGGAACGCGGATTACGTGTGGTACGACGCCGCTGGAGCAAGCCTCACGGAACTGGTGGACGACCCGGGCTTTCAAGGTCTTGCGCTCGACCACTGGTACAATTGGGCGACGACGTTCGATCTTGCGTCGAACCAGATTGTCGAGGTTGCTCTGACCGATCTGACGGACGGCACCACGGTGACGTTCAATCCCGTCGACAGATATCTTCAAGGAGGTGCGGTCGGAGGGCTTCCTCTGCCCACCGGCTTTCGATTCTTCGCCGGCGGGGGGCAACCGGGCAACACGCTGGCCTTCGACAACATCTACATCGGGCCGCCGCAGGGTGCGGCGCTCGTCCCCGAACCCTCCACCTTCGTGCTGGCCGTCCTCGGCCTGATGGGCCTGTTGATGATCTGTCGGCGGCGAAACGGCTGATAGGCGGTCCCAGCGGACATCACTGGTTGGTGTCCATCTCGGCGCTGCACGACCCGAGGGCTTTCGGCCGGTCGATTTAGTCCGATTCACATCGTGGCGTGAATTGTAACGCGAAGCGTCAGCGAGGGCGGAAGAGACTCCCTCGCTGACGCTTCGGGTTACTAAATCGACAGACCACTTGGTCCGGGACGGCTACTTCACCCGCAGCATGCTCAGCCACTGCTCTTCGGTTTCGACGATCTCCTGGGCGTGGCTGCTGGTCGATTCGGTGCGGAGTACCAGGCCGGCCATGATCGGTTGGCCTTCGATCTTGAACAGGCCCGCGGCCGACGACCAGGGCGTGCCCTTGCCGCCTTCGCCGGGTAGTCGGGCGTGGCCGAAGAAGGTGTGGGCGAATCCCCGCGTGCTCATCTGGGCGGGCCAGCGACGAACCAGCGGCCGGTGCGTCTTGACGACGTTGGCCAGACCCGGCGCGATTGCGTCGAATAGATCGTCCCACTGGTCCAACGGCGGCAGTTCACGCACGCGGCCGGCCGTGGCCAACACGACCGCGGCCAGACGGACCGGTGTGTTGAAGAACTCCAGCACGGGCGGACCCGCCGGAGGCGGCGCGTTGCCCAGGGCCATGACGTCGATGGCCAGATCGGTGACGCCCTTGACCGTCGCCCGTTTCCGCCGCAGCACCTTGGACAGGACGATCAACACGACCAAGATGCCGATGGCAATCGCCCCGTAGCGGATCAGGTCGCCGCCGGCCATGCCGGTTGCCTTCGCGATTCGATCGAGTAGGCCTTCCATTGCGTCTCCTCCGGGGGCGTGCGGTTCGATTGCGGCCGAAGGGGTCATTCTACGATCGGCCGCCCGGCCCCGGCAAGCGTCTCGCCGGCCAGTTCGCGGCGCCGATTCGGCAATACCCCCCAATCGAGCCGCCGGTGCCATGCTGGCCGGCTGCTATCTATGCCGACGAATTTCGTCTGTTGGGGTGTTTGCCAGACGCGCAGCGGCTACAATGGCGGGCGACAGAGAGCAGTCGGCGCAAGCGACGTCCTCGAGAACTCAAACCGCCGGGAGACTTGTGATGACCGAGTCGGCGTGGTATCTCGTGTTGGGTGGAGAAGAACGAGGGCCGTACCCGTTGCAGAAGCTCCGGGACTGGGCGGCCTCGGGAAAACTGAAGCGGAATATCGAAGTACGTCCCACCGGGTCGTCCGAAGTGCGCCTGGCGCTAGCCATTCCCGGGCTGTTCCCCGATTCGCCGTCCGAAGAGCCCGCCACTTCCGAAGGCCCCACCTTCACCGTTCTGGATGACGACGAACCGGCTGAAAGCCCCGGCATTACCGTCCTGGAAGACGATGAAGAGGCCGAAGAGTCGTCGGCCGTGTCGGTGGAAACAGACGGAGTAGAAACGCCATCGTCCGACACCGAGCCAACCGCCGGCGAAGAGGACGACGGCCTTGCGCTCGATTCCGGACCGGAAAAAAGTCCTGGAGAGTCGATCAGCATCCTGGAGGAGCCGGAAGATACGATCCCGGTGGCCGGAGACGATGAGGCACCGGCGGAGGATGATCGGAGCGCTGCCGTCGGTGATCCAGCGGTATTGTCCGGGGCGGAGAAACCGGCGGAGACCCTCCCCGTGGACGAGGCCGCCGCCGCGCCGAAGCCAGAAGAACCGAGCCCCGTGATCCGTCAGCAGGCGATACTGTCCGCGGCGCAGAAAGAGAAGGATGCCGCCGCCGCGGTCAAGGTGGAGCGTAAGATCACCGGCCACAGCGGCCCAGCCCGTCCGTTACGCAGTGATGCGGCACCGATGGTCGTACCGAACAAACCGCCCGCCACGCCCGCCGACGACATCGTGGTGCTGGCGGACGACGACGCGGCCGACGATCTTGTGGTGCTGGAAGACGACGCGGCCGACGACCTTGTGGTACTGGAGGACGAGGAACCGGTCGACACTCTTGCCTTGACTGAGGACGATGGCGAGGCGACTGAAGATATCCGGCCGGACCCTGCGTTGCGAGATGAACCGGCCCCGATCGCCGTTACGAATGATCCGCCCACCGCGGCTGCCGACGACGACATCGTGGTGGAGGATGACGACGAGGCTGCCGCCGCCGGGCCGCCGCCACCACCGGCGGAAGAGGAATCGGGCGATACGTTTGCTTTTGCCGAGGAGGAAAGCGACCAAACCGGGAGCGTTACCCGGACGGGTCCGCCTTTGCCGACATTCGATTACCGCACTCCGGCGGGGCCCCAGTCCGGCGCGCTGCCGAGCCGGGAAATTCAGCGGCGCCGGCAACCGGAATCGACGGGCAGTTTCTTCCTCAAATTGCCCGGAGCGTTTGTGTATCCGCTCACGGGATGGTCGCTGGTGTTTGTCGTGGCGCTGGCGGCCATGGCGACGTTGGCCTTGTTCTACGGGCCGCTGTTTGCCGTGCGCGCGATGGCGGCCATGGAGATGATTCGCCCGGTCATCTATTCGGCGGCGATGGTCTTCCTGCTGGTGCTGGTCTGCATTGGGGCCTATTTGTATCGGGTAGGGAGCGCCAGTTGCCAGGGCGACAATCGTTCGCCCAAGCTGCCAAACCTCGGCGAGTTGGCTAACGAGATTATCCTTCCCGCATTCTTTCTGGGGACGGTCCTACTGGTCTGCGAATTGCCCTACTTAATCTATGCCTGGAGGATGATTCCCACGCCCCCACTGTCGATGGCCGGCCCGGAAGGATTCATGTGGCTTGTCGCGATGAAACTGCTGCTGATTTTCGTCACGGCCCCATTTGCCACGATGTCGGCCCTCGTCTCGGAGCCCGACCTATTGCTGGTCTCCCTGCACGTGCTGGCGTGGATATGCTTTCCGCTGGGGTTGCTGTGCGTGATGGCTCGGGGGACGTTGGAAGGTCTCGACCCGCGGCTCTGGTGCCGTGCGTTCGTCGCGGTTCCCGCCCAGTACCTCACCACCATGCTGCTCTGCGCGGCAAAGGGTTACGTGTATCTTGCCCTGCTGTACTACCTGGCGAAGTTCTGGACGGACACCCTCGTCAGGTTTCCCATGGCCAGCGCTTTTGCTCCCGGCCGGTCCGGCGCCGGGAAGCCGTTCGCCGAGGAGCCCATCGGAACGATGACCCAACTGTCGGTGATGGGGCTCGTTTTCGCGTCCGTGGCGTTGGCGCTTTACCTGCTGGTCCTGCAGTACCGCCTCATCGGGCTGCTTTACCAGACCGGCCGGGACAAGCTTCACTTTCTGGAGGAGGGCTAAGGACGCCGCGTGAGGCCGCCGGGGACCGTTTCGTGCAACACGCGAATCGTCACGTCGTCGAGCCACACGTCGCCCAGTCCGGTCAGGGCTACCGTGACCGCGACGCGGCCCGGTTCGGTCGCCACGCGGTCCAGCGTGAACTCTTCCCAGCCGGCGGTCCGGTGATACCGTCGGGCCAGCTCTTGCCCGGAGAACGGGTCGAAGACTTGCACTCCGTCCACGCTTCCGCCGATCGGCTGGAGAATGCGAATCCAGCCGTGGATGCGGACCAAGGTTCCCGGCGTGACGATCACCTCGGGACTGGTAATCCAGATCGGCGCCGATTCGACCACGCTGACCGGTTCGTCGGTCTCCACGGCCCATGCGCTGAGTTTCAGCCCGAAGGCGCCGGAATGTGCGGCGTTGGCGGCCAGATCGGCGCGGCTTTGAACCAGCGGCGACGGATGCTGGAGATGTTGCCAGCCGGTGGCCAGCATGGATTGGAGATTCTCGAAATCGCCGCCGACCAGCCGGCTCTGGCCCCACTGACCCGATCTCACGCGCCGCATCCACGAACCGTGCAACGGCAGCGAGGAGAAACTTGCGGCGGTGGGAACCCGCGCCGGCGAATCGAGCAATCCGGTCGCTGCTTCCCAATAGCCACGCTCGACCAGTCGCGTCGAGCGCATCGCGCGGCGAGCGCACTCGTACGCGGTCCGCCATTGGCGGGCGGCCAAATATCCGTCGGCCCGTCGCAGCGTATGGTGAGCCTCTTGGAGCAACGCCTCCAAGCGTCGCGGCACGGCGGAGCCAGGCGGCAGTTGCTCGACAATGCGGCTTACGTGATGCAGTTTTCGTTCCGCCAGGTCACGCTGCAGGCGGGCCGTTTCCGCGCCCAGCGCAACCGACCATTGCGTCACGTTTTCCACCACCAGCGGTTCCTGCGTCAGGAGGATCATTGTCGCCAGCCCGAACTCCTCCAATGTGATCCGCGTGCCGCCGGTGACCCGCTGATGGGGTAATGGTTTCAGGCCGCCGGGTGTCAGTTCGTAAGCGTCGTCGGATTCCGGGACCCCGGGAACGACAAACGATACTCCGTTGCCGGCCGATTGACCGGGTACCCATTGCGCACCCGGGGCCGACCAGATAGGAAGCAGCAACTGGGCGTGCTTATTACGCACGACCGCAACGGAGACGTTCGGGCTGTTGCCGGGTACGGCGGCGGCGAGCGTGCCGGTGGCCAGCAGTGGCTCGACCAGCGCCAGTTCGAGGTTGAGCAGACGCAGCGCGGCCGCCCGGTAACGCGATTCCCAGTCGTTGCCCTCCAGCGACGTGTCGGAAAGAAACAGTAGGCCCCGGCTGCCGGCGCCGATCGAGGTCAGTGCCAGTAGCCGGATTTGCTCGCTGGAAACGTGGGCCTGGGGCGTGGCGCCCGGCGCCAAAGCGGCAAGCTGCCGGCGCCATGCCTCGCCTGGCTGCGTCTGCACGGTCGTCCACAGCGGAGTACCCGGCCGCGCCAGCCGGCCGCGTCGGCCAATCCACGTTGCGTACTCGGGTAGCTCGAGGCTGGTGCCCAGGGGCGACCGGCCAACCAGCAGTGCGTCGACCTGCCGGCTGTAGCCGCGCAACGCGGAAATCGGGCGGCAGACGAGCGGTCGTTGCCCGTCGGAGTCGGCCAACCGCACCTGCTGGGCTCGGTGCGTTGTGGAGGAAAGCTCCTCGGAACTCAGCCCGTGTCCCAAGTCCCAGGCCAGCACTCGATCGTAACGCCCGCCGATTGTGGCCAGCGGCGCCGCGGAATTACCCACTTCGGGCGAGCCGGGCGGCGGACAGATCAGCCACAGACCGAGTTGCTCGGCCTCGTCCAGCAGAACGTCGGAGGGAAGCTCGCCGAACCAGATCGCGTTGAAACCAAGCCGCTTGAGGAAGGCCAGCGATTCACCCTGATACTGCACCATGCGGGGAAACATCGGGTGCTGGTCGGCGACGAGCACCGGGCCGGCCATCTCCACGCGCCGACGCGCCGGTTGCTCCGCGGCCGTACGATCCCGACGAGCGACCGCCTCTTCGGCAAGTCGCGCTTGCGTGGCCTGCAGGTCGGCGGTTCCCGGTTGCGGCCCGACGAACCCCGAGATGTCCAAGTCATCGATCCAAACATCCGTCGTCCCGGGGCCGCCGCAGACGTTCAGCAGCACGCGGTCGACATACGCCTCACGCTGGTCGATGGTGACGCCCGGAGTTAGTTGCCGGGATGCTTCTCTCGCGGCCAGTCGCGGGATGTCTCCCACTCGTATTTGCTGCCACTGGCCGACCCGCGTGTACCGGGAGCCGGCCACCAGCACCACCACCGGCTGACTCGTTCGGGGATCGGTGGTACGCGGAAACACGACCCGGGCAGATAATTGCAGGCCCGACCGATTGGATTTCAGTTGCACCGTCAGCAGCAGTTCATCGATGACGCGGGGATACCCCGTTTCGTGGCTGAGGAGGACCTGCCCCCCCCGATCGGACCGAACTCGCAGGTACTCGCTACCCGTGCCCGTGTTCGATTCGGACCGCACGCGATGGTGTTGCTCGAAACGGTATTGGGTGTTGCCGCCGGCGTCGCGCCAACTGACCACCGAATCTTCGAAGCCCTCGTACCAGGCGGATTCCCCGCCCGCGATGCCCCCTACAAGAAGGAACGCGAAGACAAAGACACCGATAACGGCAAGGGCATGGTGAAAACGGGGCATGGGATCGTGGCACAAAATCAACACTTCGCCTGCGGTCACGACTTCGACGTAAAGCAAGCTTGTATCAGGATTTGTGATGGCCGTCCAGATCAGACGAGGCGTTTTTGTCACGGCACGGCTCGGCGGCCAGAAATGCCGACAAACGGTAACTTCTTTCCACGGGGTGAGTTACGGATTATTGTCGGTTCTCCGCGGGACGCTGGCACGCCGGATGCTTGTAATGGCAACTGGACCACCCATAGCGAAGGAGCCCCCATGAGCCAGCAACCGCAGACAAGCCGCCCGGACCATAGCGAAGTTCCTCAAGAGATCGTGCAACTGATCGCCGCAGTCAACAGTCTGCCCCCCGAACACCTCCAGACCGTACAACCGGCCCTGGCCCAGGTGGTCGACAGCACCCGGCGTCGACGGCGAATCCTTGGTCTGGTGCAAGACGCGTTGAGCCAACTGCGGCTGGATATGAAGTATTTGGTGTTCGATTTGGAGGCTACTCGGCGAGAACGCGACGAATTTCGCCGAAAAACCGAAGAACCGGACCAAAATGAAGGCTAGACGCAAAAATGAGGGGTAGACTTAAGGTAGAAGGCGGAGGGTGAGTACATCCAGCTTTCTTCCTTGGAGGCTTCGGCCTCGCTACGGAAACACTCCGGTCTTGAGTGCCCTAAGACCGGGGTGTTTTGTTTTCTTGCCTCGCGACAGGCCGGGCCAATTCGCTTACCCCACCCCGCCTCGCCGCCAAATCCGCCCCACCGCACGCGAAAATCGAGGTCTGCCCAGGGCGCATATTGCGAGACGGCAAAGGCTCGAATACGATAGATACGTAAGAGGTTGTTGACGCCTAGTTCCAAAGGGCGGAATGCGTCATGTCCGAAGAGGTGGTAAAGCGTTTCCATGAGCACCAAACTCACGGCGGAAAAACTTGCGCAGCGGGCGTTCGACCTGGGCCTGCTCGACGAACGGCAGCTGCAGGAAGTCTGGGCGGTTTTGGGAAGCCGTTCGGCCACTTCCGATGCTTTCCTGCAGCAGACGGTGCGCCGCGAGTTCCTCACCAATTACCAGGCCGAGCGGCTCATCAAAGGAGACCGCCACGGGTTCTTCTTTGGCGAGTACAAGGTCATGTATTTGGTCGGCAGCGGGACGTTCGCCCGGGTGTATCGCGCGGAGCATCGCGAGACGGGCCAACTGGTGGCCGTCAAGGTGTTGCGCAACCGCTACAGCGATAATCCGGAACAGTTTGAGCAATTCGTCCGCGAGGGCGCGCTGGGATGTACGCTACGGCATCCGAACATCGTACCGATCCACGACGTCTTCTCCCGCAAGACGATGCACTTCCTGGTCATGGACTTCGTCGAAGGCCGAAATCTGCGCGAGTTTGTCAAGGTGCGCAAGAAGCTCGAAGCGGTCGAAACGGTCAAACTCATGGCCGACGTGACCGCCGGGCTCCAGTATGCGTTCGAACGGGAACTTACGCACCGCGATCTGAAAATGAGCAACGTGCTGATTTCCGCCGACGGCCAGGCGAAATTGGTCGATTTCGGGCTGGCCACGATCGGGGATTCCAGCCGAGGGGATTCCTCGGAAGAACACAGCGCGCGGGCGATCGACTATGCCGGCCTGGAACGGGCCACGGGCGTGCGACGCGATGATACGCGCAGCGATATCTACTTCTGCGGCTGCATGCTCTATCACATGCTCACCGGCCAGCCGCCTTTGATCGAAACCCGTGACCGGGTTCAGCGGCTCAGTAAGGGGCGTTTCACCAATGTGCCGCCCATTCAGCAACTCGACACCACCATTCCCGCCCCGATCACTGCCGTGGTCAATAAGGCGATGACGCTCAACGCCGAACGCCGATATCAGACGCCCGGTGCGATGATGGTCGACTTGCGATCGGCGCTGAAGCGGTTGTCGAAAGGCTCCGTCGGCAAGCAAGGGACGCCGCGTGGGGAAGCCGCCGGCGACGCGGGTACACCGGTCGAAGCGTACGAGCCCTCCCGGTCGGTGATGGTCGTCGAATCGAACCCCCAGATGCAGGATGTTTTTCGTAGCGGCTTGAAACGGGCCGGATACCGTGTGCTGTTGACCAGCGATCCCCATCACGCCTTACGCCGGTTTGAACAAAACGGCCACACGGCCGACTGCGTGGTCATCAACTGCCAAGATCTCGGGGAGGCCGGGCTGACCGCGTTCAACGAGTTCGGCGACAATGTGAACACCGGACCGGTGCCCGCGCTGTTGCTGTTGGGCGAGAATCAGCGAGAATGGGCGAAGGAGGCCCACCGGGCCAAACACCGGATGGTGCTCGCCATGCCTTTGACCATGAAGAAACTCCGTGCCGCCCTGATCAAATTGGCCGGCCCGGTCTAACCGCCTTTCGGGGGCGGCTCCGGAGTATTCTTGTTCCGCGGTTCGTTGACGAATCGATCAACGGCCTTATAATAACGCGAGAACCAAGAAAACTCAGGAGATCCGATCGATGGCCAATGTTGCCGAATTTACCGACGATAGTTTTCAAACCGATGTGCTGGGCGCGACCGAGCCGGTGCTGGTCGATTTCTGGGCTCCCTGGTGCGGTCCCTGCCGACAAATCGCCCCGCTGATCGAACAACTGGCGGCCGAGAATGAGGGCTCGATCAAAATCGGCAAGCTCGACATCGACCAGAATCCCACCACACCCGCCGGTTTTCAGGTTGCGAGCATTCCCACCCTGATGCTCTTCAAGGACGGACAGGTCGTCGAAACGTTCGTGGGTATCCAGCCGAAAGAGCGGCTTCAAGCGGCCATCGACCAGGCCAAGGCGTAAACGCCCGTTTCAGTCGTTTGCACTGGACTCGTTCCCACCGCGTGCCGATTAAACAGCATGGATAAAGTTTATCGGTTGCGCTGAGTTTGTCGGCAGGCATCTCGGCTCCCCCCTGTCGAGGTACCCTGCAATGGGACAGCCCCGTACCGCTGAAAAGTCGGGTGAGATTCGAGAAACGATTTCCCCGGACGTTTCTGCTCCTCAATCGGAATCCCCCCCCAACTCGGTGGAAACGGCGCCGGAGGAAGTCGCGACCTCGGCCACTCGGATCGACTCCGCCCACGCATTGGGTGATGCGCCGGAGCCCGACGGCCCGGTCGATGCCGCCGACAGTGCCGTGTCGGCCGGTGCGGAAGCATCCCCCGTGGATCCGCCCGACGAGGTGACCGAATCGCTTCGCCGGCAGGCCGAGGAGTTGGCGGCCCACCTGGATAGCCGGCAGGGAGAGTTGGATCTTCGCGAGGCCCGGGTCAACGCACAACTGGCCCAAATGGATAACGAGGTGCGCAAGGCACGGATCTGGCTGGCTCGCCGACAGGAAGCGTTGTCGCAGCGCGAGGCGGCGTTGGAAACCGACGGCAAGAAGGTCGAGGCGCGATTGCAGCGGCTGGCGACTGCCGACACGGCCAGCCGGGCTGGCTGGGAGAAGGTGTCCGACGGGCTCGCGAAGCAAAGCGAGGAAATCGAGCAGCGCCGGGCCGAACTCGACGCCCGGGCCAACGATCTGGAACGTGTGGTCGCCGGCCAGAAAGAAATCCGCGACGCCTTTGTGGCCAAGCAGCGTAAGTCGCAAGACGCCCTGCGCTGGCAGCGGCAGCAAATCGATCGGCATCGCGAAGCCTCGCTGGAGTTGATCCGGTTGCTACGCGCCGGCCTGAGGCGACGACGCGACGCGCTCGGGCGGCAAGAGCAGACGCGCCGCGAGGTCTCGGTTGCGAAATCCTCCGGCATCATCGATCACACCACCGGGGAGCAACATCTCCGACGGAGGGAAGCCACGGAGGCCGGCCGGGCCCGATTGGCCCAGGGTTCGTCGGAGGTGGAAGCACTCCGCATGCAGTTGCTTCAGGAACGCGAGGAGCTTCAGCGGCAGATCCGTGCCGACCGCCGTCAGGTGGCCGAGCAGCAGCGCCGGGCCATCGGCCAGCTTGAGGCCGGTCGCGAGGCGCTTCGCCGCCGGAGCGAACACGTCGACCGGCGCCAGAAGGCGTTGGAAACGCTTCGCCAGGAGCTTGTCCGCCTCCATCGCGAGACGCTGGAGTCGCGTCTGGTGAGCGAGGACCTCCGGGCACAACTGGCCGGCAGCGCGCCACCGGCCGAGTTGACCCGTTCGTTGGCCGAGGTGCGAGCCCGGATCGCCGACCATCGGCAGATGGCCCAGTCGCAGATGTCCGAGCGGAAGGAAGAACTCGAAACCCTGCTGCGCGAGTTGTCCACGCAGCAACGGGCGCTCGTCGAACAAAAACGGGAAGTCGAGCAGTGGGTGACCCGGCAGGAGAAGGCCATCGAGCAGCAGGCCGACCGGCTGATTGCCCGGGAAAGGGAGCTTCAGCGGCGGCAAGACGACTCCGACGACGAACTCCGCCAATGGCAGGCCGAACGGCTCGCTTATCGCCAAGAGATCCGTCATCTCCGGCAGCAAATCACCCAACAGGAAGCCGATCTGGCGCCCGTCTGAAGCGGCACGTCCCGTCTCACCGACGAGAGCCGGTTGGCTACCAATTGTTACAAGCCATAGCCCCTCGACGCTTGGTCATTGACCCTTGGTCATTGGGTCTTCACCCTTGTTCCCTTCTGATTGCTTCAATCGCTCGGCGATCATCTCCACGGCCTCCTTGCCGGCGGCCAACTCGTTGCGAGTGAAGTACGGCTTGGTGATGCGGCCGAAGGCGATCTTGCCGCGAAGGTCGCGCAGCTCGTCCCAACTCATGTCGTTGTTCAGATGCCAGGCGGCTACCTGGGTCGTCCGCTGACCGATCTCGCCGTTGCCGAGCATCCGGCAGAGTTCATGGACTTCCGCCTTGGCGGTAACCGTTTCCAGCCGTTTCAGTTCATACGGATGAGCCGGCCGGGGGTTGTCCTTGCCGTGTTCCAGACAGGCGGCGGTCATCTTGAACCGGCCCTCTTTTTCCGGCGTCACGTTGAAGCCGAACATCGGTTGCCGGTTGTTGCCCTGTTGCCGGTTGTTGCCGGGCCGGTTGTTGCCCTGCTGGTTGTTCATAAAGGGGTTGCCCATCATCAACTGTTGGGGCGCGCCATTGCGGTTGTTTTGGTTATTGTTGTTATTCTGGTTGAAGGGATCCGGAAACTGAGCCAAGACGGGCGCGGCGGCCAGCAGGTCGGGCAGCCGCACGTTCAACGGCTTGTCGGTCTTGTTCTTCACCACGATCCGGCATTGGGTCGAATCCCTGGCGATCACGTGGACCTCGAGTTGCCCGGCGGCCATGCCGGCGAAGATCTCGACGGTCGCATCGTCGGGATTGTACTTTCCCATGCCCGACACCACGCCGGTCCGCTCGCCGGCCGACACCGCGGAAGGAACCGCCAGAACACCCGTCAGCAAGGCCACGGATGTCAGCGTCGCCACAAGAATGTGCCACTTCATCACGCACCTCCTCTCCCTGTTCAGTGAAACTGATCCAAAGATGGTGCCTCTCCATCCGCCCGTAGGCTACCAATACCGGCCAAGAAAGGCAAGTAAAATCCCCCCGCGAGGGGTCGGGTCCGTGCTAGCCTGCGGCAGGAAAACGGCCTGCTGCGGGAGGAAATCCGCATCAAAGATGCGCGAATGGCCCGGATCGATGCGTTGCGGCAGACGGCCCGGGCGTTTCTGCTTACTCCGGCGACGGTGGCCTCGTGGCTGCGGCGGCTGGAGGAGGGGGGCCGCGTGCCCTGGTACAACTGCGGCGGCCGGTCAACCGATTCCCGGATTTCGTTCGCTACATGGTTGGGCAATTGAAAGGACTCTGCCCGGGAATGGGGAAGGTAAAGATAGCCCAGACGCTCTGCCGGGCCGGGCTGCATCTCGGAGCCACGACCGTGGGACGCATACTCAACGAACCGTTGCCGCCGAAGCCCGGGTTGGATGATACCGAAGAATGCTCGGGCCGCGTCGTCACGGCGAAGTACGCCAACCACGTTTGGCACGTCGACCTCACTGCCGTGCCGATTTCCGGTGGCTTCTGGACCCAATGGGTTCCCAACGCTATCTGGCAACGTTGGCCCGTTTGCTGGTGGCTGTTGAATGTTGTGGATCACTACTCGCGTCGGTCGATGGGATTTGCCGTTTTCAAAAGAAGGCCATCATCCGAAGAAGTGACGGCGGCGTTGGGGCGGATCATGCTCGATGAGACAATCAGGCCGAAACACATCATTGTCGATCAGGGCCCGGAGTTCAAATGCGAGCACTTCGAGAAGGTGTGGTGCAAGGCGATGAAGATCCTGCCACGTTTTGGTGCGGTTGGCAAGCACGGCAGCATCGCCATCGTCGAACGCTTTCACAGAACCCTCAAGGAAATCCTGCGACTGATCACTGTACCGGAAGATCAAGCCGCGTTCGAGCGCGAAGTGGCTTTCGTGATCGACTGGTACAACGAGTACCGGCCACATGAGACGCTTGGCGGCAAGACGCCAAACGAGGTCTACTTCACGCGCCGGCCGGCCAACGAGCAGTCGCGTCTTGAGCCGCGCGAGCGCTGGCCACGTGGTTCACCCTGCGCGAGTCCACAAGTCGAACTCGAGGGCGAACCGGGTGATCCGATTGTTCTTGAAATCGATTGTCTGGAAGGCCGCCGTCACCTTCCGATCATTCTCGCCCGCCACGCGGCATGAGCGTCAAGCAGTCGATGACGGCGCTACCCGTCCGCGCTCGGGACGTCTTGTGTCTCTCTCTCGGTTGCCTCGTCAACCCCACGGCTCTCTTCTCGCCGGTTTCGCTGCCTTCGAGCGCCTTGAAGCTCAATACGCCACTGTAATGGCGTTCACTAAGTCCAGTGTAATTCCGTTCAGTCGAAAGTCGCTGGGCCCGTTCAGCGATGGCGACCGTGACAGGCCCTAGTCGCCGCCGGATTTCTGCTTCAGGATCAATTGCAGGTTGCGGCGGGCGTCCGTATAGTTCGGGTCAATTTTCAGAGCTTGGCGGCAGACTTTCTCGGCTTCGTCGAGACGACCCAGTTGGGCCAGCACGAAGCTCAAGTTGCTGTAGGCGGGCAAGTACTCCGGACGGGCGTCGATAATTGTCTTCAGCACAGGTACCGCCGCCCTATTATCGCCCGCTCGGACGAGCGCTACGGCTAACTGGACTCTTGCTTCGAGATTGTCCGGTTGCAGTCGCACAACTTTGCCCAGCTTCTCTGCCGCCTCGGCGGGCTTGCCGTTTTGAATCAGTTGCTTCCCCTGCAGCGTCAACAGCGCGCGCCATTGCTTCTGGCCGACGGCATTGCCGGGATCCAGCTGCAAAAGTCTTCGCACGACGCGCTCGCACTCTGCGTAGTCGCCGCGCTCGATCAGGATGGCCGCGAGCTGCACGTGGGCTTTCACGTAGAAACTCGCCTCGGGCGTCAGATCGAAACCGACGAGGTATCTTAGCCGCTCGATCGCCTCGTCCGTTTTTCCCAAACGCTGAGCGAGAGCGCCCACCTGGTAATGCGTTTCTGCATCGCCGGGATACAATTCCAGCGCCTTCTTGGCCGCGCGATAGGCGTCCTCCATCTTCCCGGCCCACGAGAATACCTTCGAAAGATTCCGCATCGCGGCGCCCTGCGCTTTAGGGTCGACATTTTGCATGATGCTCGACGCGACGCGTCTGACGGCTGTGTCGTTCCAGTCGCTGCAGGGCGTCAGCAATTTCTGGCTCGCCATTTCGTCGATGATGGCCAGCGCCAACATGCGGTGCCCATCGATCGTAGGATGCACGTGGTCCAGAAAAAGCTCTTCGCCCGGGATACCTTGCGGCGACTCGTTTTCCACCAACGCGGCGAAATCAACTAGCGGAATATTGCGATCTCGGGCAACGTCAATCACGATGTCGCGCATCGGCGAAAGCGCCCGTAGCGGGCATACGTCTTCGTCCACGGCGAGCTGGTACGCGACTTTTGCGTCTTCGTACTGCTTTAGGGAATCTAGCACACGTCCACGCAAGTAATGCAACTGCGCGTACTGGTCGTCAATCTTCGCGGCGCGATCCAGATCGCTTAGCGCGCCGGACAGTCGATTCGTGTCGAAATGGGCCCGAGCGCGCTGCAACAAGGCGTCCCACTGCTGCTCTTGCTCGGCGGTCAGCCCGTCCCGATGCTGGCTCTTAAACGGCGAACAATTCCGCAGGTTGGATACCGGTGTGACAAAAATGACCTTCGCGCCGCTGGCCCGCGCGATGTCGATAATCCGCGCCATGTTGTAGCGGTAATGCGCGATCACCTGTTCTTTCAGCTCTGCGTCCCGCTGATAGTCTTTTGGACCAACAGACTGGTCGAGGATTGTGTTAACCTCGCCGGCCAACAGCTCGGATTGTCCTCGGTTGGCAACTGGTTCTTCGCGGAACCATTGAACCAGCCGGGCCATGGCAGTATGAGTTCGCGTACGGCTCAGCACCGCCCCGAGTCCGCGGACCGGCGCCGGCGTGTCAATGATTCTGGAGTAGGTGCGCCGCTCGAGAAACTCGTTCTGACCGCAGTAGACGATAAAGACGTCGGGCTGGTAAGCAGAGAGTTCCTCCATGAGCACCGCAACGCGATAACTGGCGTAGCTGATCCCGCCCGCGTTGATTAGCTCCCAGTTGCTGGACGGATCGGCGACGGGCAGCAGTTCGCGCAGCCATCCGCAAAAAGAAGTCGCATCGTCGTACGGCCGGCCGTACGTCGTCGAACCGCCCATGCAGAAGATCCGCCTAACGTCGTCGGCTTTTTCCCGGGGAAACTCCTGGTCGTTGAAGAAACGTCGCTTGTTCCGGGCCATCGCCAAGTAGCTGACGCCGTCTTCGCCGCTTTGCTCGACGAACAGCGGGACGTGCGACGTGAAGCCGACGTAGGGATCCTCCTCATACATAATCGGGCTCACGCCGCACAGCCACAGCGACAGTTCCAAGAGCGCAAAGAAGGTCACGCAGATCAGCAGAGAGAAGATCGCCTTCTTCCAGATGGGAAGTCGGTGACGTTGGCCACTGCCGGCAGTTTTGGCCGAATTCTTCTTGCGATCTGAGGTTCCGGAGCGGCCCCCGGACGGCCGTCTGCGAGAAGACATCATGACGCTCTTAATGGTTGACTACCTTGCGGACAAGCCCCGGACCTACCCCCCCGAGAAGTATACTATGACCTTTCAGCACCGGCAACACGGCGTTGCCTTCAAGCCGACGATGGCACCGAGGCGAGTAGAAAACGGGGGCCTATTGCCGGAAGAACCTGTTGTTTCTTGCGGTGGTGCCGCGTGCTAGAATACCATGAGAGCACAGTCTGGATCGGATTCAGTCACAGCCCGAATGGGGTATGTAATGGGGTATCTGAAGGTTGTCGCTGTTTTCCCCCCGCAATCACGCAACTCTGTTTAGAGATTAGAATGACGGCCATTCTCGGCATTTCGGCCTTCTACCACGACTCGGCCGCGGCTCTGGTGATCGATGGCGAGATTGTGGCGGCCGCGCAGGAGGAACGGTTTACTCGCAAGAAGCACGACCACGAGTTTCCGGTCAATGCTATCCAATACTGCCTAGAAGAGGGGAGGGTGAAGCCCGAACAACTTGATTATGTGGGCTTTTACGACAAACCGTTCCTGAAGTACGAACGGTTGCTGGAAACGTATTTGGCCTTTGCGCCGGTGGGCTTCCGCTCGTTCCTCACGGCCATGCCTCTGTGGCTTCGTCAGAAGCTGCATCTACCTCGGGAGATGAGCGAGGGGCTGAAATCCGAGTACAAAAAGAGATACATCTTTTCCGAACACCACGAATCACACGCTGCGAGCGCCTTTTTCCCCTCACCCTTTCACGAGGCCGCCATTCTGACGCTGGACGGCGTGGGTGAATGGGCGACGGCGGCCTACGGCTATGGTCGCGGGAACCGAATCACGTTGACCCACGAGCTACGATTCCCACACTCGCTAGGACTGCTCTATTCGGCCTTTACCTACTTCTGTGGGTTCAAAGTCAACTCCGGCGAGTACAAGCTGATGGGCTTAGCACCTTATGGTGAGCCGAAGTACAAGGATGTGATTCTCCAAAAGCTGGTGGACCTGAAGGCAGACGGTTCGTTCCGATTGGACCTGTCCTACTTCAACTACTGCGAAGGCCTGAGGATGACCTCTCGCAAGTTCGCTAGGCTCTTTGGTGGTCCGCCCCGGAAGCCGGAATCGCCTTTGACTGAACGCGAAATGGACTTAGCCGCATCAATCCAGGAAGTCACGGAGGAAATCATATTGCGGGCGGCACGACACTTGCATGAAAAGACGGGCATGAAGAGCCTTTGCTTGGCCGGTGGCGTTGCCTTGAACTGTGTTGGCAACGGACGCATCCTGCGGGAAGGGCCTTTCGAGAATCTCTGGATTCAGCCTGCGGCAGGCGACGCTGGGGGAGCCTTGGGAGTGGCACTGTTCATCTGGCATCAGCTTCTTGGTAATGAACGAGTGGTCCTGGAGCCGGACGGTCAGCGGGGCTCGCTGCTTGGACCACGGTTCTCCAACGACGACATCCGCACGTTTCTCGACTCGCAAGAGACAAAATACCGTCAATTCACGGACGAAGCGGAACTGTGCAACTACGTGGCTGACATGGTCGCATCTGAAAAGGTTGTCGGCTGGATGCAAGGTAGGACTGAGTTTGGCCCGAGGGCATTGGGCTGTCGAAGCATTTTGGGTGACGCTCGCAGCCGCCAAATGCAGTCGGTAATGAATCTCAAAATCAAGTTTCGCGAGTCATTCAGACCGTTTGGCCCGGTCGTGCTGCGTGACCGAGTCAGCGAGTATTTCGAGATGAGCGACGGCGAAGACAGCCCCTATATGCTTTTGGTAGCGCCGGTCGCGGAAGACAAGCGGGTCCCCGATGACGGTGCGCCCAACACCGGACTGGACAAGTTGAAAGCGATTCGTTCGGTAGTGCCTGCAATCACCCATGTGGACCACTCAGCCCGCGTTCAGACCGTGGACAAACGGCGGCACGGCAGGTTCTACAAACTGATGAAGGCTTTCGAGTCGAAGACCGGCTGCCCCGTAATGATCAACACCAGCTTCAACGTTCGCGGTGAACCGATAGTCTGCTCACCGGAGCATGCGTACCGTTGTTTCATGGCTACCAATATGGATGTCCTGGTGATGGAGGATTTTGTCCTGTTGAAAGAGGACCAGCCGACTGCCGAGGAGCATGAGGTCGACGAGTACTTGGCCCAGTTTCAGTTGGATTGATTGAGACCTGGCACAGTTGCCTTGAGGTCTGACATGAGACTCATACAAATTGACCACAACCCATCGCACCGACAGTTGAACGTCTTCGGCGTCAGCTGGCTGGTGTTCTTCGGCGTTGTTGGCGGAATCGTGCTGAAGAGCGGCGGTTCAGTGCTGGTGGCGACGGTCATCTGGGGGCTCGCGGGGGCAGTCCCCGTAATTGGCTGGACCGTGCCCGCGTTCATGCGGATTGTCTACATTGGCATGGCGTATGCCGCATTTCCAATAGGGTTCATAGTCTCCTACTTGATTATGGTGATTGTATACTACCTGGTGCTGACACCCATGGGATTGGTGATGCGGTTGTTCGGTTACGACCCGATGAACCGCCATTTCGATGAAAGCACCGAAACTTATTGGTCTCCGCGTAAGCAAGACGATCGCCTGAATACGTATTTCCGGCAGTTCTGATTCATAGGAGTTTGATGCGATGGCCGACGAGTCACGTCAGACGCAACAACAGCAGCAGGCTCGCGAACTTGAGCGGCAGGCCAGCCAGTCGCAACGTGGCATAGTCAGTGAGTTTGTTGATTTCTTGTTGCACAGCAAGAAATGGTGGCTGACTCCCATTGTCGTGGTGCTGTTGTTGGTTGCATTACTGCTTGTATCGGGCGGCACTGGTGTGGCACCGTTCATCTACACGCTGTTTTGACCTTGCCGAGAGGTTCAACAAGAAAGTTGGGGGGCCGATCCGGGCCTCAAGAGACTTGCCTTTGGTTTCGATGTGGGATAGGCTCCATATGTAAGAACCGCCTCCCGGGCACCTCAAACGGACTCGGAGAAGGAAGCCATTTCAGCCAAGCGCCGAAAGAGAAAGAAAAGAAAGGGAGCTGCCCGGTCCGGGCCGGCAGAGGCGGCCTCGCCGTCCGCGGATCGCGCGACGCCGGCGTGGCGCCGATCCCGCCGTCGGCGCTGGGCGTTTCGCCTGGCCACGCCCGTGCTTCTTCTTCTGGTCCTTGAGGGCGGACTGCGTCTCTTCGGGTACGGCCATCCCACCTCGTTTACGCTCACGGAGGAGGTCAACGGCCGGCAGTGCCATGTGCCGAACCCGGCGTTCGGCTGGCGGTTCTTCCCGCGGGAGATCGCCCGGGAAGCCGTGTGGTTCGCCTACCCGGTCGAGAAGTCCTCGAACACGGTCCGGATCTTCGTTCTGGGCGGCTCGGCGGCGCAGGGCGACCCGGAGTCCGCGTACGGCGTGGCACGGGTCCTTTCCGTCATGCTGCGCCGGCGCTATCCCGACAGGCACTTCGAGGTGGTCAACGCGGCCATGACCGCGATCAACTCACACGTCGTGCGCGACATCGCGGCAGAAATTGTCCACCACGACCCGGACCTGCTTATCCTGTACCTTGGGAACAACGAGGTGGTGGGGCCGTTCGGCGCGGGCAATCCGCTGATGCCCCTCTCCGGCCGCATGGCCACAATCCGGGCGACGCTCTTCGTGAAGGAGACTCGAACGGGTCAACTCGTGGATCAAGCCATCCGCGCATTCTCCCCGAGCAGCGCCGAGCCCGAACGATGGCGTGGCATGGAGATGTTCCTGGAAAACCAGGTACGTCTTGATGACGAGAATATGCAGACCGTCTACAGCCATTTCCGAACCAACCTGCAGGCCATCCTGGCCGATGCCGAAGGCGCCGACGTTCCGGTGGTGCTGAGCACGGTAGGCGTGAACCTGCGCGACTGCGCACCGTTCGGCTCTCTCCACGACCCCGGCCTCGCCGCCGGGGACCTTGCGAAGTGGAATCGCCATTATGAGGACGGTATCGCACGACAGAAGGAAGGGGAATCCGAAGCGGCGGTCACCGCGCTGCTGGCCGCCGAGGGACACGACGACCAGTACGCGGACCTCCACTACCGGCTGGGGCACTGCTACCTGGCCCTGGGCAAAACTGCCGAGGCCAAGCGGCGTCTCGAACGCGCGCGGGACCTGGACACGCTGCGGTTCCGGGCCGACTCGACGATCAACGACACGATCCGCGAGGTGGCCGAGCAGGCCGGCGACGGCGTGTCGCTGGTGGACGCGGCCCAGATGTACGAAACCGCCAGCCCGACGGAAGGCATTCCCGGCCAAGACGCCTTTCACGAACACGTCCACATGACGTTCCACGGCAACTACCTGTTGGCACGCAGTTTCCTCGAAAAGGTCGAGCAGCGCCTGCAGGGGGACATCGGCGATCCGCGCGGCCCCGTGCCGAGCGAGGAGGAATGCAGGGAGGGGCTGGCGCTGACGGACTTCGACCGCCTGACGGTGCTCCGGCTAGTGCTCGGCAGGCTCCAGCGACCGCCTTTCACCGGTCAACTGGACATCGACACGCATCTCGCCCGAATACGCCAACAGACGAGCCGTCTGGAGCGGGCACTCACGGAAGGTTCCCTCGATACCGGAAAATCGCTATACGAAAGAGCCCTGGCCGAGTGCCCCGACGATGGGTGGCTGCACCTTCGCCACGGTTTCTTCCTGCTGGACGCGTGCGCGGACCCCGCAGGTGCCAAGGCCGCCTTCCGGGCGGCGATTGGCACGGGTCTGCGCGAGGCCGAGCCGTGGCTCGGGCTGGGCATGGCCTGCTACCAGCAGGAACGACTGACCGATGCGATCGCCGCGTTCCGGGAGGGCTTGGAGATTCAGCCGCGCCAGTGGCGGATCCTGACCCAACTGGGGTTTGCGCTGAACCTCAACGGCGATGCCGAGGAGGCCGTCGTCCATTGCACCCGTGCCGTGGAGATTGTCCCCGGTAAGGCCGAAGTCCACACGAACCTGGGACTGGTGCTACTGGCCCAGGGGGACATGCAGGGCGCCATGGACTGTTTCGAGAAGGCGATTGACCTCGGCGGGGAATCGGCCCCGCGACTGGTGAACCTGGGGCTCGCACTGGCAGCAAAGGGGATGCGCCAGGAGGCCGTCACCTGCTACACCAGAGCCATCGAGTTGGACGCGGCCGACTTCCGGGCCAACCGCGAGCTGGGTCAGGTCCGCCTGGAGGCGAAGGACTTTGCCGCCGCGCTGGGCCACTTCGAGCGGGCGCACGAGGCCCGCGTGGACGATGTGCTCTGCGCCAACAACCTCGCCTGGCTGCTGGCCACGTGTCCCGGAAGCGGTTCGCGCAACGGGCCCCGGGCCGTGCAACTGGCACTTGAAATCTGCCGGGCCACGGGCGACAACGATCCCTCAACACTCGACACCCTGGCCGCCGCCTACGCCGAGGCGGGTCAGTTTGAACTGGCTGTGGCCACCGCGACGAAGGCGCTAGCGGGGGCCACCGAGCCGGTGCTCAAACGGCAGATCCAGGCGCGCCTGCGCCTGTACCGCGGCGGCCAGCCCTTCCGCGAAGCGCCGTAGCGACCGGTCGCTTGCCGGGGCGGCGGCCGTAATTGGGGACGGTTCAAACAAGCACGTCATTCCCGGGAAGACGGGAATGACAGTGCGCGGCCACACCACAGAGAAGGCTATTCCGGGAATCTCGGGGAAGGCGGTGGATGGGTGGCTGGCGGTCGAGCGCAGCGAGCCCCCAGCTTCTTACGTTCTGGGGGCTCGCTGCTCGCGACTCGACCCCAGGCACCCACCCGGAAATAACGGATGAACCACAAGAAAGCACCCCCCTGGCCGAAGCCAGCGGGGTGCTGAGATTCTCATTGTGCGAGTTGTCTAGCGTCGTCTGCGACGCACCCACATGCTTAGCCCAGCACAGCACAACCCGAGAGCGGCCAGGACGAAGGTGCCCGGCTCGGGGACGGCGGAGGCACCGGTGCCGTCCAAAATCACGCCCATGAAGCGAGCGCGGGAACCATCGCGGTCGGCGTTGAAGTAATCGTAGGTGATGGTGTCGTACAATAACCCAGGGTTGGAGAATTCGAAATCCGTGATCCATCCGAAGTTCGTGCCCGGACCATTGGATGTTTGGGCGTCGGTGGCCGTAAGATCCGGTTGTCCGTCACCGGTCATGGTCAGCGTGAGGTCCCACTGGTCGATGTATGTTCCATGCGGAATATACACCGTCCCCGACTCCAGTTCGGAGATGTCGATGGACCCGACGGCGTCCGCAGATCTGGCGAAGGTGTTTGCCGCCCCAGCGACCCCAGTAGGGTTGTGGTCTTTCGTTGTTGTGAACCCGACAGGGTCGGTCACCGTCCAGACGTCAGCCCAATCTTCACCATTGCCGTGGACGTTCGCCGCTGGCGAAGTGGGAGTCGGAGTAAGACCGGCCCCGCCGCTTGCATAAGTGGTGAGCGCGCTGCCCGTGCCAGCATTACCGACGAAGTTGTAGTCCTCGACCGTGCCGTCACCGAAGGTGCCCGTGACGAGAGGCTCGGTCGTGCCCGTGTTGTCGTAACCGGCCTTGCCGTCGAAGACCGAAATGTTGAAGTTCTGATTGTTCTCCGAGACCAGAACCCTCGATCCGAGAGTCAAGGAGGGCGACTCGTCGCCGGCGGCCTCCATGTCGAGATGGAAGACCATGTCCCCATTCTGGAAGTTGAAGGGTGACGTGTGTTGTATCGGCGTGCTAGATGTCGCGGAGAACCTGGAGCCGTCAGCGTACAGGTCTCCGCTCGTGTGGAGATAGGGAATACCCGACTGCCAGCCCGAGGTACTCGATAACATCACCAGGTCGAACCCGTACGTTTTGCCCGCATCCATTTCGATCGGCGTGTCGAGCGTGAAGGTGGCGTAATCGTTTGGGCCCCAAGCCGTGGTCTGAGTCGCCGTTTCCTGAATCTCCGTGACGAACGTGTTGCCCGAGATCTCGCCGATGGTCAGTTCGTGCACCTTTGTCGGCTGCGACTGCTGATTTTCCCATACCCGCACGGTGATCGCGTTCAACTCTACATCGTCGCTGCCGATCGTGAAGGTCTGCCCCGCGTTCCATCCGTCCCAGTGCCAATACTTCACACCGGGACTCGTCCCCGTCGTGGGCAACGACGCGATATCCGCGCCATCAACCGTGGGCGCCGTCGTGCTGGTGCTTATCGTCGCCGCTTGAACTCCGGTCGTGAGGGCAGAGGCTGCCACCGCCACGGCGGCGAGGATCAATATGACTGAAAATCTGTTGCATCTCATAGATTCTCTCCGGGTAGAAACACACTGTTGTTGCAACGGCGTTCATCGGGTGCTGAAGCGTCGACCGCCGACGGCACGAACGAACAAAACCAACGAGCCCGATTTGGCCCACGACCGTGCTCCGTTACGGACAGACACCACGAGCACATCTCCCAGTCTAGTCCCTATATTCCGCATGTCCAGACAAATTCTGGTTATTTTGCGACTTTCTTCCTCCCTTGTGCGACAATCGGGCCTTGCGCCCGCCCAACAGGTGGGGTACCCTACGCGATATCCACAAGACGCTGTCGGAGGACAACGAAACCAACCGGATCGTCGAGCAGACGTTTGCCGACTGGGCCATGCCTTAACCGCAGGCAAAAAAGAAAACCCCACCGGCGGCAACCGGTGGGGCTTGGATGCTCGGGGACGATGGGTGAGCCCATGCCCGTAATCCGGCCAGTAGCGGCTAGAACACCTGACAGGAACGGGCCAGAATTTCGTCGGCGGGTTCAGCGTGGGAACAGCGGGATGCCTTGTTTACGGAACGTTTTCGAGATGGACACCGTCTTTGCGCAATTGCGTCTGGAGTTGCCGGATGTCGAACTCGGGCATGTCCATGCCTGCATTGAGGGCGAGCGCGGCGCACGTGCCGATGCCCTGGCCCATGACCATGCAGTGAGTCTGCAAACGGACGGAGGCATGGGCCTCGTGCGTTGAGGACGCACAGCGGCCGACGACAGCAAGGTTCGGGAATCGGTCATTGAGGCACATTCCGAGGGGGATGTGATAGCTATCGCCGATCGGCGGCATCATGTCGGCTCTCTGGTCCGCCCAAGTGGTGTGACCGGTCCCTTTCGGGTCGTGGATGTCGATCATCCAGAACCCATGTCCAATGGCGTCGGGTTGTTTGACGGCCTGGACGACCATCCGTGCGTCGAGGGTCTTCAGGCCGCGGATGCGCCGCGACTCGCGAACACCCAGACAGAAGCCCATCTGCTCGACCTCGGCTTGCTCGAAACCGGGCATGTGTTCCCGCCAGAGATTCACATACTGGTAGACCTGTTCACGGGCCTGCGCGGAAATCCGCGTCAGTTCCTGTTCGTCCAACGGATTTCCCGCCACCGGGCACATGTTATAGGAGACAACCGGATCGCGCGGGCTGCGTAGGTAGGAGATGGCCGCTTGTTCCAGGAACTGCGGGAACTTCCCTTGATCGCGCAGTTTCTTCATAAGACTGAATACTTGCTCGGCGTCTTGGGAATGGGCCTTGACGCGGGCAGCATCAAGGCCGCGCAGACGGAACATCATCGTCATGCCCTGCACGCGGCCGTCGCCGGCGCGGCCAAAGTCGAACGGTATTCCGGCGTTGGCGGCGATGTCACCGTCGCCGGTGGCATCAACGAAGACCTTTCCCCGCACCGCTTTACGCCCGGTCTTGGTATCCACCAACACGGCGCGAAGGCGATTGCCTTCAAGGACGGACTCTACGGTTTTGAGGTTGCAGAAGGCGCGCACGCCCGCGTCCTTGAGCATCCGGTCGAACACCATTCGCATCCCGGTTGAATCGAATTCGTGGGTCTCGGGGCGTCTGGGGTAATCCGCCATCCGCCGAACAAACCGCCCGCCACGATCAATAGCCTCCTGCACGAAACCACCAATGACCTGCTTGATGCGGTCGCTGGTGTGCCAGATATTGACCAGTGCGTTGGTGGCCATGCCGCCGAAGCTGGGCCATCGTTCCAACAATACAACGTCCGCGCCATGTCGTGCCGCACAGCAGGCGGCCGAGATGCCAGCCGTGCCACCACCGCAAACCACCACATCGGCCTCGGCGAGCACCGGAATGGTACGTTCGGGGACGCGCATCTCCGCAGCCTGGTTGCCATCCGCTTTGGCAGCCTGCCCGGTCGTGTTGGGAACCGAGACCAGTGCATTGACGCCGCCCACGGCAGCAAAGATGAAGTTGCGTCGTGTGGTTTTCATCAATGTCCGCCTACCTGCAAGATGTAGATGGGATGTCAGGGCTCAGAGACTTTTGGTGGCTCTTCAGCGTGTGCTCCGCACCACACGTCACGCTGGTAATCTCTCCTGCGTGTCGGGACGTAGAGCCCACTGGCGTCAATTCTGGGCGAACCGGCCGGCAGCGTCAAGCACTGAAGCGGGAGTGGATGCGGGCCAATCGGGATAGGGGGGAGCCTTGCGGCTCCCGCCCTCCCACACCACCGGGCATACGGGTCCGTACCACGGCGGTTCGGCTGGTTAAACGGGTTTGGGTTCGTCGAGTTTTAGGAGACCGAGCGAGTCGAAGTGGGCGCCGGGCAGAGCGATACTCAGGGCAGGACTGCGGCTGATGTGCCATAGTCCACGCGAGCTGCCGGCGGTTTGAGCCGCCAGATCTTGGCCCACGCCCCGCTTGCGGAGTTCCACAAAACGAGTCTTCCCTCGTTTCCACAGCTTCCATTGGAAGCAGCGGAGTCGCCGCCGGATCCACGAGTCCAGGTTCCGAAGCACCGTGGGCGTCTGACAGAAGCCAAAGTAGCCGCGCCATCCGATCAGGTATCGGCGTAGTTGCGTGATCATTTGCTCCAGGCTGACGCCGCGGTTCCGTTTAGTAAGTTCCCGGACTCGTTTCTTGAACCGCAAGAGCGTTTTCGGCGCGATACGCCGCTTCGGCCGCCTGCCGCTGGTGAAACTGAACCCCAGGAACTTCCGTTGCGCCGGTCGAGCCACGCCGCTTTTCGACTCGTTTACTTTCAGCTTGAGTTTGGCGGTGAGGAATCGCGTGGTGCTTTGCATCACACGCTCACCGGCACGACGGCTGCGAACATAAATGTTGCAGTCGTCCGCGTACCGCACAAAGCGGAGGCCGCGTCGCTCAAGTTCCTTGTCCAAGTCGTCCAGCAGCAGGTTCGAGAGCAGCGGGGACAAAGGACCGCCTTGTGGCGTACCCTCTTCCGACGAACTCACCAGCCCGTTCTCCATCACCCCGGCGTTCAAGAACGCCCGGACGAGTTTGAGCAGTCGCTTGTCTCCCACCCGTTTGGCGATACGCCCCATCAATAGGTCATGGTTCACCCGGTCAAAGAACTTTTCCAGGTCCATGTCCACGGTGAACCCATGGCCTTCGGCGATGTACGCCTGGGCCTGGGCCACGGCTTGATGGGCACTCCGCCCGGGACGAAAGCCGTAGCTGTGCTCCGAGAACGTCCGATCCCAACGTGCCCCGAGAACCTGCTGTACCGCTTGCTGGATGAACCGATCGAGTGCCGTCGGGATGCCGAGCTTTCGCACGCCACCGTCTGGCTTAGGAATCTCGACCCGTTTCACTGGTTGCGGTCGGTAGGTTCCAAGGAGCAATTGGCCGCGGATTTTCGGCCAGTGACGCTTCAGGTACTTCGGCAGCCTGTGGACGGTCATCCCGTCCAGCCGGGAACTTGTTGCCCACACGAACTTCAAATGAGGTTTTCTTATGCCCAGTGCGGTTGATGACAAGGAAGTGATGCCTCCGAATGTGGCCGATGCTTGGGCGTTGGTCTATATCGACGTTGGTGAACGGTTGGCCGAAGCGGGCGAAGGGTCCGGTGCTGAGGAGCAGGAGGACGTAGTCGATGAATAGCGAACTTGGCAGCGAGCCGGTGAAGCCGACGTCCCTGCGGCATTACCTGGAGAACGATCCGCCTGAACTCGATCCGGTATTGATTGGCCTATTCGATCGTGGCGACAAGCTGACGATCGTCGCGCCGAGCAAGAGCCGGAAGAGCTTCTTCGTTCTGCAGATGCTGATCTGCTTGGCCACTGGCCGCGATTTCCTGGGGTGGGCCACACCCAAGGCACGCAACGTCCTGCTGCTGCAATACGAAGTCAAGGAATGCCACCTTTGGCGGCGGGCACGGCGAATGTGCCGGGCGATGACGCCACACAAGACGGAAGACGACTGCTTCGTGGTTCGCACCACCCTTCGCAACTATCCGCCGATCGAGGACTTCACGATCCGGTGGGTTGGCCAACTCTTCGAGTTGGCTCTCGATGTGCGTCCGGATGTGGAAACCAACAAGACAGCGGCCAATGCGGCACAGCGTAAGCCCAGCCCCGGGGAGTTGGCTGACTACTCGAAACAGTGGCTGGCCGACGGTCCCATGCTGGTGAACGACTACAAGGATCGCTTGGCCGCCGAGTTCGACGTGGGAATCAACCTGGCCGGCAGAGCATCGACGCAATGCTTTGGGGGTAACGCCGACCGTCTTCTTGAAGAGGCGATGAAAGTAGGACGGGCTAAGTCCAACCGCAGTGGCCAATTCACCTAGAGACGGCGGCTCTTCGGCGTCATCCATCAGGTTGCACGCCTCGACCACGCAGCTGGGGATATGATTTGCGGAGTCCGTATCAGGCCTGCATTTCTTGCAGGCCCGGAAGCCACGCCGCTCGGCTTGGTCGCATGTCTCGAAGAACACGACGTTGCCTCTCTTGGGAGGCCGCGAGGGACAAACCGGTCGGCAATAGATACCCGTGGTCTTGACGGCGTAGAAGAACACGCCGTCCGCTCTGCGGTCTCGGCCGACCACGGCGTTCCAACGTTCGTCGTCCGATTTGAAAGTGTTTTGTGTGGTCATCGTTTCTCCCACCGAGATTATATCTGATAGTCCCCGACAAATTCAACGGGTTCCGGCAAGGTCCTGCGTTTGAACAACCGGGCAATGAGAAGCAACAGCCGTCCGTCAATGGCAGCCAGCCCCAGTGCAATCATGGCCATCCCCGCGAAGTGTCGAGGAGCCAGGATCTCGCCAAGGATCGACGTGCCGAGAATCAATGCACTGACCGGAATAAGAAAGGTGACCAACAGCAAGTTGGTCGCCCCAGCCACAGCCAGAATTCGGAAGTAGATGACGTAGGCCAAAGCCGTGCTCAGCACGGCAAGACCGACGAGAGCCAGAATCGTCTCTGTGCCCGGCGGAGGCAATGTCCACGGCTGGTCAACCAACAGCATCACGGGAAGCATCATGACGGTCGTGGCCGTTACTTGTCCAGACGCCGTAACAAGAGGCGGCACCGCCCTGAACCGGCGACCGTAGATGCCAGCGAAAGCGTAAGACAACGCCGCCCCCAACACGGCAACTTGTGCGGCCACGTTCGCACTCAATCCGCCCAACGTACTGATGCCAATCATCCAAGTGACGCCGGCCATGCCGAGCAACACGCCCGCTAGCCGGCTCGCCGTCATCCTTTCCTCGTTCGTCAACACGTGAGCGAGGATGACGGTGAATAGCGGCGTGGTGCTGTTCAGTATGGCGGCAAGGCCGCTGGCAATCTGGGTCTGTCCCCAGAAGATAAGGCTGAACGGAATGAGATTGTTCAGAAGTCCCATGACGAACAAGGTAGACCACACTCGTGCAGAGGAGGGCATTCGGTTGCCCGTGGAGACTACAAGCAGGTTGAGGGCAATGGCGGCGAGGAATACCCGGCCAAACACAACCGTCAACGGAGGGAGTTCCGCCAACGCGACTTTCCCGAAGAAGAACGATCCACCCCATAGTACGGACAATAGCAGAAGAAGTCCCCATTCTATCGGTCCCATCACTTTCGTCGTCGCAACACTCATTTGAACCTCCGGTTTCGAGCCATGAATCAGTAACTGCAGCAAGTCTATTCTCGCTCGGGCAAGCCGAATATCCGATTCTTGCCCTGCAATTCGGATTCGCCGAAAACCCGCGAAGGCCGTGGGAAACGTGCATCGGAATCGAGCCATTTGCGGTGGCGGGAACACGAACAGTGACGTCCCGGATACTGTCCCGCCAAACGACGCCAATCTCGGACTGGACGCCGGCGCTCACGCAGGCTCTAATTGGGGGGAATGACAGCGAGGTTCCGTATGTCAGAATCCCGATACGTTTTCCGGGAATGAGCCTTCCGCGACGATTCGGGCCAAAACGGCCGGCAGCGTGCGTCATCAACCCAACGCTTTTTGGGATTTGTGGCTCAAACTGCTTCGAACGATGAAGCCGATCAGATTCGGACGGTCAAGTCAAAGGCTACAACGCACCGTTCGGAGCGAGGAAGCGGGGCACACCGCATTTGGCAGTACAATCTGCCCGGTTTGGTGCTGGCAGATGGCGGTCAATATGAACCATCGTTAGAATTGGGAGATTGCGTATCCTTCCGCTTGTCAGTGACAGGAACGAAGAAATGGCCAAGACGAATCGGCGAGATATCCTCCGCTTCGGGTCCGCTTCACTTGCGTTCCCGTTGCTCGCCATCTTTGATGTTGGCTGTACGCCGAACGAAGACGGAACAACGAGGAGCATGGAGCCTGTGACCGACAACGAATCCACCGAGAACAAGAAAGAGACCGATACTGGAGCCGCGATGAAGATTCAATACTTGGAAATAGTAAGCCCTGATGTTGACGCAATTTGCAGAACATACGAGCAACTGCATGGAGTGAAATTTGGCGAGCCGGATGCGAATTTGGGCAATGCTCGTACTGCCAAACTACCTAATGGCGGCTTGCTAGGCGTTCGTGCTCCGCTCCGAGATACTGAGGAACCAATCGTTCGTCCATACTTTCTCGTCGAAGACATTGAAGCGTCCGTCTCCAAAGCGGCAGATTCGGGTGCTGAGATTGCAGTTCCGCCGATGGAAATTCCGGGCCACGGCAGGTGTGCCATCTTCATACACGGGGGTGCCGAACATGGGCTTTGGCAACTCTAGAGTGCGTCGGCGTGAAACACCGACG
>CAYUIQ010000075.1:0-35026 GCA_964444795.1 uncultured Planctomycetaceae bacterium | reverse complement strand
AACTCTTCGACCGGGGGCTTCTGGAAATGGTCGATAGTGTGATGCCATCGTTGCAGTTCTGGCCCCATCCAGCGGGGCTGGATGCGACCCTTGGCGACGGACTGTTGCTGGCACATTTCGCCCGCATGACCGACGAGGAACTGGCCGCCCATGATGTGGCGGCGCTGAATCTCAACGCGGCGGTCGGACTGCCCGGGGCAGAGGACATGCCCATCCGCGTCATGCTGGACATCCTCGACTACATTGCCGAGTTGGTCGAGCGGCTTACGCGAGAGGACTGGCACTACTTCGACGAAAACCTGGAGAAGTATCGCCACTCGCCGAACTTCTTCCGCGCGATGTACATGGCCGAAGTGCTGCAAGCCCGTTTGCAGATGCGGTACAACCCGGCCCACATCCCCGATCCCGACGCACCACCGCGGAAGAAACGCAAACTCTGGAAGGATTCGCAGGATCTGTTCATTCACGGACTGATTACCCGGCACGGGGGGACCTGCACGTCGTTGCCGGTTCTCTATCTGGCTATCGGACGACGACTGGGGTATCCGCTTAGCATGGTCCATGCCGGGGCGCATTACTTCTTGCGCTGGGAGGAGCCCGACGGGAGCGAATGCTTCAATGTCGACGCGACCAGCTACGGGCTCAGCGGCCGCGACGACGAGCACTACCGGGAGATGGACCGGTCGTTTCGTCCGCCCGGGGCGACGGGCATCTACGGACTGCCCGTCCTCTCGCCGCGACAGGAGATGGCGGCCTTTCTCTGCGCCCGGGCCGACTGCCTGCGCGACAACGGGTGGCTGGGCCGGGCACTGCCGTTCTATCATGAGGCGGCGCGATTGGACCCCTACGATCTCTACAGCGAAATCCACTTTCTGGGCTGCATGAAGATCATGCATCCGACGAAGGTGCGACGGTATCTGTACCGCATCGAAGACATCGGCCTGCACGCCGAACGCTGGCTTTTCCGCGGCCGATCGCCGTCGGGTATCGCCGCCTCGGCCAACGAGACCCTTTTCCAACTCACCACAGGATGACGCCATGTACGATCCCGTCACCGGCCAATTCGTCACCGTCGACCGCATCGAAGACGATCCGAATGCCTACCGCTACGTGCGGAACAACCCCGTCAACAACACGGATCCGAGTGGCCAGGCGATGGTTATGCCGCAGTTTGTGTTTCCCGATTCGGCCACTTTGCCCGAGTCGTACGGCGTATCCGTGGTGGTCGATCAGTACGCTCCTGTCACGGGCCCGGGCGGGTCATGCTGGGGTGGGTGGGCGCATTCGGCGCTGGAGGAGTCGCTGTTCTCTGACTTATCCACGCTCTCGTTGCCGCCAGCGCAACAGGCGGAGCAAGTTCCCCCGGAAAGGAAGGAGGCTCCTCCGAGCAGCGGCGAGCAGGGGCCATGGCCGCCAGGGGAGCCGAAGGTATGGCTCTTGTACCCCAACAGCGAGGATCCGGCAAAGCGGAACCTATGCATCTCCATGGAGACTCCTCCCGCTACCAAGCTTCCTTCATGGTGGCGGGAGGAGGTGGACTCGTACGAAACAGGCGAGTGTGTTTCTTTCTCCGATCTGCCCGAATCGCTGAAGGTGAGGGTCGAGGCAGTGGCGGAACGGTACGGGCGCCGACTGAGGCTCGGCAAGGATGAGATTCTCTCCGCCTGGAAACAGAGAATGGACCCGCAGGAGGTGAGTTCTTGGAGGATGTGGGCGCGACAGTGGGAGGAGTGTTTCGGCATGCGGCCGAAGCCGTCCAAGCCGCCAGGGCCAAAGAAGTATACTTTCAGCGAACTCTCGCCGGAGGAACAGGCGGCAATCTGGGAGGAGTTGCCGAACGGCTACGAAGAACGACTTATTCGTTACCGAGACTCGTTGGGGCCCCAAACCAAGGAAGCATGGATGCGGTCGGTGCGGAAAGCACAGCCCGATCCAGTCGCCAGACCGTTGCCGGGATTCGGCAGCTTGGGCACGCACCTCCCCATCGTCTACTTTGAACAGGATTCGTTGAGTAGGTTTCAAAAGCAGCCCATTCCAGTCGATCCGTGGATCGACATTGATTTCGACCGTCGGGGACAACCGCATGACACTCCACTTTCGAACATTCCGGACGTGGTTCCTGGCGAGCCTGCTCCACGGTGGATCAACGTGTTGGTATTGAACGATCTCTGGCGGCCGCCCCGGGTGAAATTGCCTTTTAATTTAGGTGATCCTGCGGTCTATTTGGGTGGGCCGACCTTTGGAGCCTCAAGGCTTCACTGTTCTGCCGAAAATTCGATGTCAGCTCGCGGAGAGATCCGGGTCAATCTACACTATATAAAACAGAATCTCGTGGACAGAATCGATTGGCTACTCAGCAGTCATCCGCCGACAGATAAGAACGGGGTTGCGTTAACCGTGAGTCGCGTTGAGCGGTTGCGAGTTGCCAATGATGCTGCCAACGCCTATATTCGCGCCGTCGACTCGTTCCTTAGGGTACATTGGGGAGCTCGCGCTAAACTAGGCAAGCGTCAGTACTTCGATAATCCCATTAATTCTCCGTATTGCCAAGATTGGGCAGCTGCCATGCGCGACGACCTGCTTAGGTTCCTCGCCGGAAACGACCTCGCCAAGAGACTCCTGGAAATTCGCTGGGGGCACCCCGACGTCAACCATAACTTCATTCTCCTCGTGCCGGCAGGATCGCCGAGGCAATGCACTGGCGCAAAGGAGGGATGGAATCCCAGTGACGCCACGGATCTGGCAAATCCCTTTCTGATTCTCGATCCTTGGCAGACTCTCCTTCCGCGCGCATATCGATACAGCGAACCCTGGCCCTTTTCGCTAAATCGGTATGTGAAGCCGGGGCCAATCGGTTCGGGGTTTAAGTGAATTGTCAGGCAAGAGAACAATGCGGCTCGATTGGCTCTCCCTGACACGCAAGGGCTGTCCGTTCATGTACACGAGTAGGGGACCGACGTGATGGCAAGATCCGGCAGCCAACGTTGGCTCCGATTGTCGCGGGTTCATCTGGTCATCGTCGCTCTCGTCGTGGCCGCGCTGATTGGATGGCGCATCCACTACCTTCGGGAGCGCGATCAAGTATGCGATGAAATCCGCAATCTAGGGGGGTTTGTCTCCTCGAACCACGTGTACGTTTGCTTGTCGGGGCCGGACATTGACGACCAACTCTTCGGTAGCGTTGCAGGAAAGGCAGCCAAGTACCTTGATGTTCACTACCTATTCTTGATGGACACTCGGATCACGGACTCTTCGCTTTCCTACCTGCCTCAATTCTCACATCTGCGCGAAGTCAATCTGGAAAACACATCCGTGACAGACGAGGGGCTACATAATTTGACCGAATCGAAGACGCTCGAAACACTCTGGTTATCGGGCACTTCGGTAAGCGATGAATCAATACCAACTATCGCTCAGATCCCAAGCTTGCGGCAAGTAGGACTTTCCGATACACGAGTCACTAAAAGCGGCGCGGCAGAACTCAGAAAGACGACGGGACTGCTAGTGTACTAGAGGAGGAAACGGAAAACGGAGGAGAAAACGGGACAGAGGAGAAAACGGGACAGGTCCGATATTGACAGGATAGGTTTGCGTACTGGCCCAGCGAATCTGAAAGGTCAGACCTTGCGCGGCCATTCCGAATTTGTAACCGCCATCGCATTTGCCGCGGACGGCGGGCGCATTTTGACCGGTTCCACCGACAAGACCGCAATCCTCTGGGACGCCAAGACAGGCGAGAACCTGAAGACGCTCAGAGGACATTCCGATTGGGTGAATGGCGCGGCCTTCGGCGCCGATGGAGAACGGATTCTGACGGGTTCGAGGGATGGCACTGCGATCCTCTGGGATGCCGAGTCGGGGAAGATGCTCCTGCGTCTGTATTCGCTCAACAACGGCAAGGACTGGCTGGCAGTAACGCCCGAGGGGTATTTCGACGGCTCGCCCGGCGGATGCGAACTGATACGCCACCGCAACCCCCAGACCAACGACCTTCATCCCTCGGAGGTCAGCAAGCGTTTCCATCGCCCCGAGAGGCTGCGCAAAGCGATTGAGAGGTACTCATGCAGCGAATCTGAAAGGTGAACATCCATGTCAGTCACAGCGTATCCAGTTCCGTAGTTCCGTAGGGTGCGTCTGGACGCACCCTACTACTTTTCGCCGCTCCTCTACGGAAACATCCCCCGGTGCCACAGTGCCAGCAGGTCCATCGACAGGGCCACGCCGATGTGGATCGCCGCGCCCAGCCAGATGGAGCGGGTTTTGAGGCTCATGAATCCGAGAATGATGCCGGCGCCGATGGCCCCGAATGTTTCCGGCATCGGTTTGCCGTAGTGGATCATGCAGTAGGGGACCATCATGACAAAGATGGCGTAGAAACCGAACCGGTGCCGGGTTCCGTGCAAGATGAACCCGCGGAAGAAGAACTCCAGGGCGAAGAATTGCGTGAGGTAGAAGGCTTCCCAAATCCAGAATCGGGGCCACAGTTGTTCGTTGTCCAGCACCCGGTAGAAAGGGTACATGGCCTGGAAACTGCCGGTGGTCGAGAAAGCCGCGATAAAGGGAACCATGAAGGCGAACATCAGCAGATACACCCAGCCGGTGCGGAACATGCCGCGTACTTTCAAGCCGTAATCGCGCAGCCGCTGGCGGAAGAGCAGTTTGATTACCAACGTGGGAATGACGACGTAGGTGAGCAGCGTTCCGGCGATCCAGTAGATGAGCCCGGCCAGATGCAGGTCTTGTGGCGAGCGAATTAAGCCGCGGATGGCAGCCACCAGGGCCCCGGCGCCGATTTTCTCAGCCAGATCCAGCGTTGGCTGCAGATAGCGAGCCTGGAACACGTAATGCTGCAAGGTCAGCGACACGGCGGTGACCAACAGCACGACCATCACTTTCCAGTCGAGCGCCCGATCGTCGAGGATCCGCTGCCGTGCTTCCTTTTCGACGCGCGAGAAGGGTTCGCTGAAGAAGGTCCAACGCGGCCACCTGCCGTTCGTATCCGTCACCTCTTCTCCTCGTCTTCCGTTTCGAATGAGAGCCGGCGATTCTTCACGCGCGCGGACCACCTTAACCCGGATTTCCCGAGGCCACGATCCGCCGACGGTGTCCGAGCCCCGGGCGACGACACTCGGCGACCGCCACGCGCTCGATGCGGGTGCGCAGGAACCGGTTGATTTCGTCCGCGTGTGTCAGCGGCAGATGGTGTCCGCCGTCGTCGATCAGCACGTCGGGATTGAACGCGCGGTGGGGGAGCACGTGGTCCTGCGCTCCGTGGATCTGCCAAACGGGAAATCCCCAATCGCCCGGCAAGGGTTTCCACCGCATCACGGCCATGGCCGCCCATCGTGCAAACCGATTCTCGGGTTGGGCCAGTCGGCGGGCAAATCGGAGCGAGGCGGGCGGGATGAAGCGGTGGGTAACGGCCAAGCCCGTGGAAACACAGAACCTCGGCAATTCGCTCGAAACGCGCGAAACCAACCACGTCAAAGGTCTGCACATTCGCGCCGGCCAGGGAAGTTGCTTGGGGGATCGGACCGCGGAAATCAGGAAGCACCCGCGGGCGTCCAAATGCCGGGCCGTTTCCAACGCCAACGGTCCGCCGAACGATACGCCTCCGACCACGCACGGTCCGCCCGGATCGATACGCTCGGCCATGCGCCGAGCGTACTTGGCCAGCGTGTCACCCGATCGCGGATCGGTCAGGCGCGGGACGGTCAACTGGGGAAACACTTCCGCTTGCCGGCGAAAGAGTCGCTCGTCAAAACCCAGGGCGGGGAACATGATCAGTGGTAGGGCGTTGGGCATCGGTGGGTCGGCAGGGAAGCTTAGGTGGGGTCAGCAACGGGATCGGGGCAAATGAATCCCTCCCCTCGATAGTAATCCGTTTGCGACAATTATCAAGTCTTTTTAGAAGATCACACTCTTTTGACGAAAAACACTTACCCTCAGAGTGAGGGGGGTGCCAGCAGGGCCGCCTCCGAAACCGGCGAATCACCGTGAAAATGAGGTGCCACCCGTGAATTGCCGTTCCCGGACGACTAGACGTCGCGCACAAACGGCGTAACCTTCTTCCGACGCGAGGCGCTGCCCCGCCGCCGGGCGTGAGGACTATCGCTCGGCAAACGGTCAAGGTTCCCGGCCGGTGCGAGCGGTCCACCAGGTGACGCCCAGCAGAGGGATGAGAAACGCCACGACGACGGCAAGAGTAGTGAGGAGGTGCCGGCTGGAGAACGATCCCCGGTCCTCGATCGTTGGTGGTTCGGTAGAGGAAACGCTGGAATCGCGGATCGGGACGTCCAGCCGTTCTCTTTCGGCAAGCGAATCGTTGAGCTGGGTTTCCAGATGCCGGATATCCTCCTGCATCGCCGCGGCCCGTGCGACGCGCCCCTCGATGTCTTTGACTTCCAGTTCCGGCTCTTGAAGTTTGTCTTGAAGTTGCCGTTCCTCTTCCTCCAGGCCGTCGATTTCTTCTTGCGATTGTTGAAGTTCGACTCGGATTGATTCCTGGGCCTGTGCCTGCAGTTCGGCGCGCAGCGCGTCGCGCCGTTCGTTCAATCTGGCCGTGGTCGCATCCAGGTCGCGCTGGCAACTCTCCAAGTATCGCGCGAGAACGGCCGGGGCGGCCGTCGCCTCGATCTCGGACTTTCTCTTCTCCAAATCGTCCAATTTGATCAACAGCGGGACGGCAACCGAGTCCCGTTGCAGTTGGGCATCAAGCTCGGCGTCAGAGAAACTGGCCTGAAGGTCTGTCTCGAGATCGATCTTTCGCTCGTCCCGTTCCTTCTCGGCGAGCTTGTGCCGGGACTGGACTTGTCCCAATTCGGTGCTCGTTTTTTTGATCTGTTGCAGGGCCAATTGATGACGCACGACCAGGGTTTCCGGGACGAGTAACGCGTGCTCGTTGCGTCTGCTCTCGAGTTGGCGTCCGTACTGGGCGACGTCCCGGTCCACCGCTTCGAGTTGCCGCGCGTGCGGGTTCGGGCGTACGTCGACCGCGTGATTTGTGGAGGCGTGGTCGACGGCCGTGTGCTCCGATCCCAGGGCAAACCAAGTCGCCAACCCCGCGCCGACCGCGCAAAGCAGGCCGGCAGCCACCGCCACAATCCGATAATCCGCCATTACCGGTCGAGACGGCATAACCTCGGCGGGGGCCGGTCGCGAGACACGCTTGGGCTGCCGCCGGCGTACCGGTGCTCCGGCGGACGCGGGGGCCATCGTCGGGGAACGCTGGAGCCCGTGCCGCGGCTGTCCGCTTTCCAGTTGCTGCCGAGCCTGGTTCAATTCGGCGCGCTGACCGACGAGTTCCTGCTGATGCACGGCCAGCGCGGTCTCGGTTTGCCGTCGCTGGGACTCCCAGTCGGATCGGTCTTGCTCGAAAGCCTGTCCGCGAGTTTCGAGCCGGGCCGCTTCCCTTTCCAGGTTTTGTGCCCGGTTGAGCAGATCTGTTTTCTCTTGCTCGCTGGCGTCCTGCCAACGGTCCTGCTCCTGCTGGAACTCGTCTTGCCGTTCTTCGAGTTGCGATTCCCACTCCCGCCGTTTCTTCCGGGCGTCTTCCTGTTCGGCAAGGAGCCGGGTTTGCAGTTGTTCCAGTTCCCGCTGCCGGGCTTCGAGTTCGGCGATCCGCCGCTTGCGATCCTGCTGGAATTCTTGCTGCTGGGATTCGATGCCGAGGTGCCGTGCGTCGAGTTCGGCGACGGCGTTGTCGAGTTCTCGCTGGCGCCCGACGAGGTCGGCTTCGACCCCCTCTTGATCTTTCTCCCAGCGAGCTCGTTGCGATTCGAGCTGGTTTTGACGGGCCTGGACGGCAGCGAGTTGCCGTTGGATGTCGTCGGTTTGCCGTTCCCGTTCGGCCGCCGCCTCATCCGTTGTTTGGCGATGCGACCGGTCGAGTTCCTCCCACTGGGCAATCCGCTGCCGGTGTTGCTCTTCGACCGCTTCCTCTCGCGAATCGAGTTGCTCCTGTTTCGTTGCCAATTCGGCTTGCAGTTCGGCTAGTTGGCGGCTCGTTTGGGCGAACTCTCCCTCGGTCTCCTTCCGCTGTGTCTCCCACGATTTCCGCTGTTCGTTGAATTCGTCCGCGTCCGACACCAACTTGGCCTGCTGCAGGCGGACGGCCTCGGTCTGCCGCGCCTGTTCGGCTTGGGCCGCTTCGAGTTCGCGGCGGCGCTCGCGCTCGAGAGCGTCCCGCTCGGCGGCCCACTGCTGGCGTTGTTCCTCTAGTGCTTCGCGTTGTTCCTTGATCGCTGTGTGTTGCGATTCCAACGGTTGGCGTTGGGCGTGCAACTCGGCCTGGAGATCGGCCAAATCGGTCTGCTGGCGGGCCTGTTCGGCTTCGGCTTCTTTCCGTTGTGTTTCCCAGCGTCTTTGTTGTTCGTCGAACTCGCTCTTGCTTGTCTCCAACTCGGCCAATTGCCGACGGATCGTTTCCGTCTGCCGCGCCTGTTCGGCTTCCGCCCGCTCGACCTCCCGGCGGCGCTCGCGGTCGAGAACGTCCCGTTCGGCGGCCCACTGCCGGCGTTGTTCCTCAAGTGCCGCGCGTTGTTCCTTGATCGCTTCGCGTTGTTCCTCCATCGCTGTGTGTTGCGATTCCAACGGTTGGCGTTGGGCGTGCAACTCGGCCTGGAGATCGGCCAAATCGGTCTGTTGGCGGGCCTGTTCGGCTTCGGCTTCTTGCCGTTGTGTTTCCCAACGTCTTTGTTGTTCGTCGAACTCGCTCTCGCGCGCTTCCAACTCGGCCAATTGCCGGCGCATTGCTTCGGTCCGCCGCTGCTGATCGGCTTCGGCCTGGGCGATTTCCTCGCGGTGCGATTGGTCGGCGGCCTCGTGAGTCCCCCGCTCGGCAAGCCATTGCTCATGGCGCTGTTGGAACTGTTGGCGCTCGGATTCCAGCAGCCGGCGCTGCGAATCCAACTCGGCGGCGGCGGCCGTCAATTCGTTTCGACGCTGCTCGAGCCGGGTCTTGGCCGATTGGTGGTCCGCTTCCCATCGGCCGTGCTTCTCGCCCAACGCGTCCTGCTGTTGTTGCGCGGCCCGGCGGTCCGATTCCAATTGTTCCCGCTGCTTGGCGAGTTCGGCCAGCAGCGCAGCCAACTGCTGCCGCTCCCCGGCGAGTGCCTCTTGGGCTTGATCCTGTTCGGATCGCCAGCGCTCTTCCTTGCGGCGCAGTTCGTCTTGTTCGACGCCGAGCTCGGCGAAGTACTGTTCGATCCGCTGGGTTTGTTGCAGGTGCCTGGCTTCCGTTTCCACGGCTTCCTTCTCCCATTGCTTCCGTTGCCGTCGCGCTTCGCATTGTTCGACCAAGAAAGCGGCCCGTTGGCGATCGAGAGCTGCGGTGAGTTCTTCGATCTCTCGGACGGACGGACGGCTTGAAGTCGCCGATGGTTGCTGCGAAGCAGGACCTCCGTGTGCCGTTTCCTCTCTCGCCTCTCCCTCTCTCGCCTCTTCCTCTTCTTCTCGCCCGTCCTTCGCCTCTTCCTCTTGCCTTGGCTTTCCTTTTTCCTCCGACGGATCGAGCCGAGTCAGCTCGACGCGCCCCAACGTGACCGACTCACCAATCGGCAGGGCAACCACGTCGACTGCCTCGCCATGGAAGCGGGTTCCGTTGCTGCTGAGCAGGTCGACGATCCACAGAGCGTGGGCATCGGAGTAGGCGATACAATGGGTCGTCGAAACGGAATGCGTGGTCAACCGTAGCGTACTCGGGCGACGCCGTCCGACTAAGGTTAATCGACGGCTCAGCGGATGTCTAGCGATTTCTTGCCCACCGGCCGAAATAGCCACGACCGGATACGGCACGGCGGCGGACCGCTCGCCCTGGAAATTGGTCCGACGGGTGGTCGGTGGTGCTCCGGAGGAATGGGCCAGTTGGGCGGAAATCCGGTACGCCCCGACGGTGATGTTCCCACGGCTTTCCATCCAGCCGCGGCGCGAACTGCCCTCGGAATCAGTGGCCGAGAGGTCGACGCAAAACACACCCTCGTCGGTCGCATGGAAATAGACGCTTCGTTGGGCGATCGAATCATCGGCCAACACGATTTCGGAACGTGGGTGCGAACCAACCCGGGCGAACGGTTTGTCAATCGCCTTGACGAACCGCCCTTGGGGGCCGTCCACCGTAATCAAGAGGTGCTGCTTGCACCAGTGTGTCGATCCTGTCGCCACGGGCCGCCTCGCTCGAACAGCGTGTTGCCGCGTCTCCCCATGAGGCCATGAGAAAACGCAATCGCTCCCATTCGTGGATTCCCAATTGGGCGGTAGGAGCGTCGTGCCGGCTGCGTGAGCGTCGTGCCCAGTGGTATGAAAGAGCCCCCGAGGAATCCAACCCTCCATTGTATTCGTCGAAGCCAGCGGATCAACAAAACCCCCCAATAGATCTACCCCGTTGGCATCGATTCCACCATTGGAGACGGTCTCTGCCGGATTTATCCGTCCAAGCCATTGAGTTCACCCAGTCTATGCAATCTTCCCATTTACTCCACCCACCCTGGTTGCTTGATTCTGCCCGGCACGGTTTACCCACGAGAGCAGACCGCCTAGGAGAAGGGGCTCGGCTATGCTACGTTTGTCGACAGGCCGCTTGGCCCAACGTTGTTCGTGATTCACGGTTAGCTCGGTCGGCTGCGACCGGTTTGTGCGGCGCATTCCCCGGTTTTCCGGTCGCCTGCCACCAGGCAAACATCAATTCCCGGGCCGGGCGCGTGCCGGACAGGAGGGCTTAGCCCCATGAAAATCGCCAAAGCAGTGATAACGGCCGCCGGGCCGGACCAGGGACGGCTGCCCTTGCAGCGGTTCGTCGATCTCGACGGCCAGGAGAAGACGGCCCTGCGGATTATCGTCGAGGAGGTCGCCGCGGCGGGGGTCGAGCGGATTGGCGTGGTGATTTGCCCCGGCGATCAAGACGCGTATACCGAAGCGGCCGGCCCGTGTGCGGCGATGTTGACCTTTGTCGAACAGCCCCAGCCACGCGGCTACGGCGAGGCGCTCCATCGGGCGGCTCCGTTCGTGGGCGATCAACCTTTCGTCCATCTGGTCAGCGATCACCTTTACATCAGCGACCGCACGGAGCGTTGTGCTCGGCAGCTTGTCGACGCGGCGGTGGCGCAGAAATGTCCGGTCTCGGCCGTGCAAGCCACGCGCGAGAGCATGCTCCCTTACTACGGAGCCGTGGGTGGCCGGCGTATGGCCGGGCGAAGTGACTTGTACGAGATCGAAACGGTTCTGGAGAAACCCACGCCCACCGTGGCCGAGCAACGGCTGGTTGTGCCCGGGCTTCGCGCCGGCCACTACCTGTGTCTCTTCGGCATGCACGTATTGACCCCCACGGTGATGGAGATTCTCGGCGAGATGGTGGCGGCCGCCGGCGACGATCGGCCCGTGATGCTCTCGCCGGCACTGGAGGAACTGGCCCGGCGCGAACGCTACCTGGCCATGGAGCTGGACGGAGCCCGATTCAACATCGGTGTGAAATACGGTATGCTCATCGCCCAACTGGCCCTCTCGCTGCAGGGTGACGACCGGGAGGAGATCCTGGCCAAGCTCGTCGAACTCGTGGCCGGCCGCTATCCGAGCCCGGCATGAATGGGCGTGATGAACGACTCTTGCAGGAAGCTCCGGCAATGGACAACGATCTGATCCGAACGATCACCAGCCCTGATGACGGAGTTCGCAATCGTTCGCTGGAGGAACTCTGCCGGCGGCTCAATACGGCCGAATTGCTCGGTTCTTGCGATCGGCTGGATCGGTTTCGGCGGGATAGCGAGAACCTGTATCAACGGGTTCGGGCGTTGTTCTTCCTCAGTTCGATCTACCGCTACCATCTGCCCGAGAAACTGCCCGACGGCGCCCATTCGCTGCTGCCATACGACGGCTACACGCATCTGTTGAACCGCCGTTTCGACGAGGCGATCGACGCGTTTCTCGCCCCTTGGCGGCAGGAGGGGCCCAGCGACACGATTGCCAGCGCGTTGGCGGTGACCTATCACCAGTTGGGTTTTCAAACCCTGGCCGATCAGGTGCGGCGCAGCGTGCGCTCGGTTCGCGGAAACCGGTGGATGTTTCGCATCGGGCATCCGAGCGACCATCCGTTGCGAATTCGCCGCGAGTTGCTCGCCCGGGATCATCCGGAAGGTCCGTTTCCCGTACTCCGCGAGCGGACGCCCGTTCGCATGGACCTTTCACACAGTGCCTGGAGCGATATCTTCTTCCTGGGGATGGACTTCCCCGAGGGAGCCCGGGTGCTCAACGTATCGATCGATCTGGGTGTTCGCGGTCGCGATGCCCATCCGCGCCCGCCGATCGAAGCGTATCTCCGCGTGATCGACGAACCGGTACTGCGGTTGGTGAGCGTCGATCTCAAGGCGCAAGCCGACGTCACGTCGCTGGCCGAGGTGTTCGATTTTGCCAAGGACTATCTGGGGCTGCTCAAGGCGGCGGTGATTGCCGCGGGGATCGTTCCGCCGGGTTTGGAAGGCTCGCAACAGAATCTGGTCGACGTGCTGGGTCGAGTCGTGGGACCCGGCTTGGGGTTGGAAATCGTCAGCAAGGTCAACGACATCCCCAAGGGATCGCGACTGGCCGTTTCCACCAACTTGCTGGCCGCCATCATTACCGCCTGTATGAGGGCGACCGGGCAGGTTGCCGCACTGGAGGGCCCCCTGGCGGAGTCCGAGCGGCGATTGGTGGCGGCTCGGGCAATTCTGGGCGAATGGCTCGGCGGCTCGGGGGGCGGTTGGCAGGACTCGGGCGGTGTCTGGCCGGGGATCAAGATGATCGAAGGACAGCCGGCCCGCAGCGACGACCCCGAATGGGAGATCAGCCGAGGCCGGCTGCTGCCCGACCACCATGTGTACACCGCCGATCAGGTGAGTCCGGCGGTACGGCGGGAGATTTGCGACAGTTTCGTCTTGGTCCACGGCGGCATGGCGCAAAACGTCGGCCCCATTCTGGAGATGGTGACCGAGAAGTATCTCCTCCGCTGCGAGCCCGAGTGGACCGCCCGGGGCGAGGCCATCTCGCTGATGCGCGGCATCGAAGGATCGCTTCGGCAGGAGAGCATCGAGCAACTGGCCGCGGCCACGACGAACAACTTTTTCGGTCCCATCTCGACGATCATCCCCTGGGCCAACAACCGCTACACCGACACGCTTATCGAGCGCGTGAAGACCCGTTTCGGCGCGGATTTTCTCGGCTTCCTCATGCTCGGCGGCATGTCCGGCGGCGGCATGGGGTTTATTGTGAAACCGGACCGAAAGATCGAGGCGCAAGATTACCTCCAGGAGTTGATGAGCCAAACGAAGCACCAACTGCAACACGCACTGCCCTTCGCCATGGAACCGGTCGTTTACGATTTTTCGATCAACGACGATGGGACCACGGCCACGCTGAACTCGGGCGATGAATCGCTGATGCCGGCCGATTACTACGCGCTGCTGGCCTCCGGATGGCTGCGCCGCGACGCGCGAACGCTCACGCCCGCGATTCGCGGAGAAATCGCGCGACTGGCCCATGAATGTCGCCCCGAGGGCCGGCTCGCCGGATCGGCCCAACAACTCCTCGGGGGATTGCTTCCCGTGGCCGATACCGGGTGCAACGCGCATCGGGCGCTCGATTCATTGCTCGAGGAAAACGGTTTCGATGGGGAACTTCACGAGCAGATCCGCGTGGACATACGGGCCGGGCGGATCGGACTGGCCCAGAATCGCATGCCCCCCAGCACGGCGATCGAAGACGTGCGCGGCGACGACGTACTCCGGGCCGACGAGGTGGTCGACGACGATTGTCGGCAACTCGGCGAGGCCGCTTTGGCCGGCGGAGAAGTGGCCGTGGTCACCCTCTCGGCCGGAGCGGGCAGCCGTTGGACACAAGGCGCCGGTGTGGTGAAGACACTCCATCCCTTCCACCGCTTTGGCGGCCGTTATCGCAACTTTCTCGAAGTCCATCTGGCCAAGAGCCGGCGCGTATCGCGGGCTTGCGGCGTTGCCGTGCCGCACGTCGTGACGACCAGCTACCTCACACATGATCCCATCCGGCAGGCGATTGATGCGAGCGATCGCTACGGCTACGAGGGTCCTCTGTTGACTTCCCAGGGCCGATCGGTGGGCTTGCGTATGGTGCCCATGCCCCGCGATCTCCGCTTTGCCTGGGAAGAAATGCAGCAGCAGATGCTCGACGAACAGGCGCAGAAAGTACTCCAGAGCCTTCGCGGCGCCCTGATTGGATGGGCCGAAGCGTCACCCGGCGAGGACTACACCGACAATCTCCCCCTGCAATGCCTGCACCCGGTCGGACACTGGTTCGAGGTGCCCAACATGCTCCGCAACGGAACCCTCGCGCGGCTGCTGAAGGAGCGTCCCGGACTGAAATATCTTCTGTTGCACAATGTCGACACGTTGGGCGCCGACGTGGACGCCCGATTGCTGGGCCTGCACATTCGCTCCGGCGGTTGCCTTACCTTTGAGGTGATTGCCCGCCGGATCGAAGACCGCGGCGGCGGACTGGCCCGGGTCAACGGCCAAGTGCGGCTGGTCGAGAGCCTAGCGATGCCCCGCGAAGAAGACGAATTCCGCCTGACGTATTACAACACGCTGACCACCTGGATCAGCATCGCGCGTCTGCTGGAAGTTTTTGAACTTACGGCCGAAGATCTGGCCGACGAAACGAAAACGACCGCGGCAATCCGCCGCCTGGGGCAACGCATTCCCACCTACATCACGCTCAAGGACGTGAAGAAACGCTGGGGACACGGACAGGAAGACGTGTTTCCCGTGGCCCAGTTCGAGAAACTCTGGGGCGACATGACCACCCTGCCGGAGGTCGACTGCCGGTTCGTCGTCGTGCCGCGGATGCGTGGCCAGCAACTCAAGGATCAGGCCCAACTGGACGGATGGCTTCGCGACGGCTCGGCCGATTACGTCGAGGGTCTGTGTGCGTGGGAGTAGTCGCCTGGCGACTAGTGCCGGACCATTGACACGCGGGGCTCCAACTGCGACCATCAAGGACTGAAAATGCGCGCCGATCCGCGCGTGTGCGTTACCTGCTCTTGCGGAGTTCCAGTTATGGCGGTGCCCGGCACAACGGGAAAAGTCTTGATCGTCGACCTCGCCAGCGGTGCGACGAGATTTGAATATCCCCGCGACGACGTCTATCTGACCTATCTCGGCGGGTACGGCCTGGGGGCCTATTACCTCTACCGGATGCAGAAGCCGGGGGTCGATCCCTTGGGGCCCGACAATACGTTGGGGTTCTTCACGGGACTACTCACGGCCACCGGAGGCATCACGGCCAATCGCTACATCGTCGTCGGCAAGAGCCCCAAGACGGGTGGATGGGGTGATGCCAACGCGGGTGGCCAGTTCGGGCCGGTGATGAAGTCGGCCGGGCTCGACGGCATCCTCTTCACCGGCGCCAGCAAGACCCCGGTCTACCTCCTCTGGCGCGACGGCGAGGCCGAACTGGTCTCCGCCGGCAAGCTGTGGGGGCTCGATTCCCATCAGGTCGACGACCGGATCCGGGAACTCTATGGCCCCAACGCCCGGGCCGCGTGTATCGGCCCTCCGGGCGAGCGGAAGGACCTGCTGGCCTGCATCATCAACGAAAAGACCCGGGCCGCCGGCCGTAGCGGACTGGGGGCCGTTATGGGGTCCAAGCGGCTCAAGGCCGTGGTGATCTGCGGCGACGGCCGGTTCGACGTACCGGTGGCCGATCCCGAGGGCATGAAGGCGGCCATGAACCGGCATCGCGAGTTTCTCAAGACTCGCCCCCGATGGACGGTGATGCGCGAGTACGGCACCAGCGGCAGCATGGCCGGGCTGGCGATGAAGGGCGACACGCCGACGAAGAACTGGGGCGGCACGGCCGAAGTCGATTTCCCCACCGTCAGCCGCATCAGCGACGACGCCGTCAAGGCCATCGAGACGAAAAAATACGCATGCTGGCGGTGTCCCATGGCCTGTGGCGGAGATACGGAAGTCAAGGACGGACCGTTCAAGAGCCGCGGCGCCAAACCCGAGTACGAAACGCTCGGCGCCTTCGGCTCGATGTGTCTCAACGACGATCTGGCTTCGATCAACCTCTGCAACGAGATCTGCAATCGGGCCGGACTCGATACGATCGGAACCGGCGGCACGGTGGCCTTTGCCATCGAGTGTTTTGAAAACGGACTGATCGGACCCGAGGAGACCGGCGGATTGGAGCTTCGCTGGGGAAATGCCGAGGCCGTCGTCGAGGTAACCCGGGCCATCGCCGAAGGCACGGGGATCGGCAAATTGCTGGCCGACGGGACGAAGAAGGCCGTCGGGCGAATCGGCCCGAAAGCCGAGCCGTTTGCCATTCACGTCGGCGGCGAGGAACTGCCGATGCACGATCCGCGCCTCGTCCCCAGCGCGGCCACGACCTACAAGATGGACGCCACGCCCGGCCGCCATACGCAGATCAGCACCTGGATCTGTGAACTGGGCGGCGGACCGCCCGATCTGGTCGAGCAGCCGCAGCCGCAACACCATTACCCGGGCAAAGGTGCAGCTCACGCCAAGGTGAACAACTACTTCCACGTGGCCCAAATGGCCGGCATGTGCATGTTCGCCAGCCTCACGCTGAAGCCCACGGCCCTGACCGACTCGCTCACCCACGTCACGGGCCGCACGTTCACGCTCGACGGCGTATTGGAACGCGGAGCGCGAATCGCCGCCTTGCGAACGGCGTTCAGTCTGCGGGAGGGCGTGCGGAGTGTCGACACGCCGGTCCCCGATCGCGTCCTGGGCAAACCGCCCTTGGAGAAAGGCCCCACCGCCGGGCGAACCGTCGACCTCGAAGCCCAAGTCGAAGATTATCTCGAAGCCATGGGCTGGGACACCACCACGGGTGTGCCGAAAAGAGAAACGCTCGAAGGCCTGGGGCTCGATTATCTGATCGCGGATTTGTATCCGGACTGAGGACTCCATGCCCGAGCCATCAGAATCCGACCAGCAAAGCATTGCCCGCCGGGCGTTCTTGCGACGATCGGCGACCGCGGCGACCCTGGCGGCACTGCCCCTCGGCACAGGCGAAACCGCGCGCAAAGCGTGTGCGTTGGAGAACCAGAGGAAGAACCCAATGAACGCCGAAGACTTCCGAAAGAAGCTCCTCCAATGTCTCGGAGGACCGTGGCCCGAGGAGTGTGACTTACGGCCGGTGCTCCGCAAGACGATTGCCAAGGAAGGATACCGTATCGAGTCGATCACCTTCGAGGCCGAGCCGGACGATCCGATCCCGGCGATGCTGCTCGTGCCCGACGGCGTCGACGCCCGAAACCCGGCTCCGGCGGTCGCCCTCTGGCATCAGCACAACGGCCAGTGGCATCTGGGCAAGAGCGAGCCGGCCGGATTGGCCGGCGATCCGATGCACCACACGGGCGTGGCGTTGGCTCGCGAGGGATACGTCGTGCTCTGTCCCGACGCGCTTTGTTTCGAGGAACGTCAGGACAGCCGTCTGCGGGGCGGCGCACTGGAGCGATTCGAGTTTCTTCGCTACGTGGTGGCGGGCAAGTGCATGGCCTGGAAGAACATCCTCGACATGCGCCGGGCCGTCGACTACCTGTGCAGCCGCGATGAAGTGCAATCTGAGCGAATCGGCTGCTACGGCCATTCGATGGGGTCGACCCACGCGTGGCTGGTCGGGCCCTGGGAACCAAGGCTGGCGGCCGTGGTCGGCAACTGTTGTCTGCCAACTTACGAAGCCATTCATCGCACGCACCTGTTACACTGCTTCCCCAACTTCATCCCCGGGCTGTTCCAATACGGCGACACACCCGACGTGGCCGCTTTGATCGCTCCGCGGCCGCTGCACTTGAACTTCGGCGAAAACGACTCGGGCAGTCCCATTCGCGAGGTGCGGCAGGGGGTCGAGACCATCGCCGCGGCGTACAAAAAGGCCGGCGCTGCCGATCACTTCAGCCACTACATCGAAGCGGGCAGCGGCCACGTTCTTTCGGAGGAGATGTGGAAGCGCACCCGGGAGTTTCTGGCGAAGTATTTGCAGGCGTGATCGCGTCGCGACGGGCAGCGACCTCGTTCCCACGCTTCCGCGTGGGAACGCAAGCTTGGACGCTTTGCGTCCGGCCGTGCGCTCCCACGCGGAAGCGTGGGAACGAGTGGAAGGCTACTCACTCTCCAGCGCGATCTCGGCCCAGTAGGCGGCTTCCCATTTCCAACCGCTGGGCTGGTTGACCACTTCGAGTTCGACCGACTTGCCGGCCGAGTCGGAAAGATCGACTTCGATCTCCGCCCAACCGTTGGTCGCGGTTGCCGCGCCGACCGATTGCTTGAGTAGTTGTTTGCCGCCGGCGCGAACGATCAACGTCCAATCGCCGTCCGGGTGATGGCCGGCGACCAGCCGCAGGACGGTCTTCTTCCCGGCGGCAACGGCGACCGTCTGCGATAGAACACAGCCCGTGTCGCGGTTCAGCGGATGGGTCTCGAAGACGTTCTTCCGGCCGCGAAACTCCGCCAGCAACCCCGGCTCCATGTCGCTGCCGCAGTCGGCCATCGACCATCCGGGGGCAAACTTCTCGAAGGCCTCAAAGACGGCGGAGGCGGCCATCCTGCTCTTGCGATCCGCGGCCGTGCGGGCCTTGATGTCACCCTCGCGCAACTGGCGAATACGGGCCATTTCCTCGTCGGTAAACTTGCTGTTGGCCACCGGGCCCGGTTTGACGACCGACTCCAACCGGCTCGGCTTCGGCTGCTGGACGGGGATCACGAAGACTTCTTCGCCGTCGGCGTCCTTTTCGATCCGCCCACCCGACCGCACCACGGCCTGACGAACCAGCTTCTCGGAAACCTCGATCAGCGCGGGGAAGGTGTAGGGCGTGTGGCTGAACTTGCCCTTGGGGTCCAGCGCCGAGGTGAACCGCTCGGGCAGCTTCGAGAACCCGACCGTCGTGAACAGCACGCCGCCGGAGTTGGCCGGGTTGCAGTCGGAGTCCTGACCGCACCGGGTCGAGATGACGATCGTCTGGTCCAAGTCGCCCTTGCCGTATAACAGGCCCATGACGATGTAAGCGCCGTTGAGCTTGGCGTCGATGCTGAACGCCCCTTCGCCGCCCGGGCCGCTGCACAGGCCGTGCGTGTATTCGGCGTTTTTGTGGTACTTGTCCTCGACGAGTTGCCAAGTCTTCTGCCAGTCGTCGGGGTCCGCCTCGTACCAAGCGAGCATGTCGCGGACCATTTCGGCGTATTGGCTCTTCTCGGGAATGCACTTTAGTCCGGCCTCGACGATTTTGACCATGTCGGTCTCGAAAAACGCCTCGCTGTACATACCGCCGACGAACTGCCCGCCGTAGAGGCCGTCGCCGTAGTTCATCAGCCGGCCGAACGTTTCGCCCAGGCCGATGGCCACGTTGGGCAATCCCGGGGCAATCAAGCCGGCGTCGTCGGCTTCGATCTGGTAGTCGATATCGTCGGCGTGGCGGTTGAACTTGGGATGGCCCGAGTCGGGCGGGGCGATCCCCCGGCGCAGGTTGTCGCGGCCCGCGGCGTTGGCGTGCCAGAGGTTGTATCCGCTGACGGCGAAATCGATTCCCGCCTGACGGATCGTGGCATCCATGCCGTATTGTTCGAGCGTTCGCAGGAAGGTCATCTCGACGTAGATGTCGTCCTGGTTGAACTGGTTGATCCGTTGGGGTGTCCACTTGGGGACCTGATCCTCGGGCATAATCTTCCCACGGACGCGAAACTCCGTCGGCCCACCCCAACCGACCCCGGCCATCTGCCCGATCCATCCGGCCTTCATCTTGTCGCGGTACTGCTTGACCGGCAACCGTCGAAACTCGTCCGCTTGCGTAAGACCGGCCGTTGCCACGATCGACAAGCACGCCATAAGAGAGAACGTCACCGCACCCACGGTCTTCATCGTTTCACGTCGCATCGGAAATCCTCCTGGCTGTCATGTCCACGGCTGCTTGGGAACCTACCGGTTCGAGAGTATCACCCAACGGACCCCCTGGCAATAGTCGGGTGTCCCTACAGGGGGGTGTACCTGCTGTTTGACCGACTCGGCGTCTCTCTCACCGCCCCTTTTCCGGAAACAAAGGTTAAGGCAACTTCTGTTCGGAGCACCACCGTGGCTCATGGTCGGCCGGGTATGTACGTCCCTTAAACGCACCGCTCTGCCGGGGGGTACTGCGGGTGCTTTTCCGTCTGCCGGGATAACCCCGCGATTTTTCTTGCTTCCCCTCGCTGCTACTGGTATTCTGGTGCCGTTCGTGTTACATTGGGGGTCGCATCGATTGCCCCGCCAAACTTTCCCTCCCCTGTTGTCGATCCTTCCCCGCCTCTCGCCCTCGAGAAGAAGGAACGCGAAGATGACCCGTCACGGTTATTCCCGGCGTGATTTCCTTCAACGAAGTTCCGGTCTGTTGGCCGCCGGCTCGGCGACGCCGTACGTCTGGAGCAGTTCGACGGCCCATGCGCAGCCGGTGAGCGATCGACTGGGAGTGGCCGCGATCGGTGTCGGCGGTCGCGGTTCGGGGATCGGCCATGACGCGGGCGGCCGGGGTAACATGGTCGCCTGCTGCGACATCGACCGGGCTCATGCCGAGCGTTTCGCCGGCCGCTACGACGGGCGGTGTGCGATCTATTCCGACTACCGCAAGCTGCTCGAGCGCGGCGACATCGACGTCGTCACCATCGGCACGCCCGACCATTGGCACACGGCGGTGGCCATCGCGGCGCTGAAGTCGGGCCGGCACGTTTATTGCGAGAAGCCGCTGACGCTGACCATCGAGGAAGGCAAGCAGATCTGCCGGGTAGTGAAGGAGACGGGCAAGACATTCCAGGTAGGTACGCAACAGCGGAGTGACGGGCGATTCCTGTTGGCCGTGGCCATGGCCCGAAGCGGTATCTTGGGCAAGACGCTTCGGGCCACCTGTTCCATCGGCGGCGGTCCGGCCGGAGGTCCCTTCGAGACGAGCGACCCGCCGGAGAGTCTCGACTGGGATTTCTGGCTGGGCCAGACGCCGGTGGTCCCCTACACCCGGCAGCGATGCCACGGCAGCTTTCGTTGGTGGCTGGAATACTCCGGCGGCAAGTTGACCGACTGGGGCGCCCACCACATCGACATCGCCCAGTGGGGAATCGGCTGCGAAAACACCGGTCCGGTGGAGATCACCGGAGAAGGCCAGTTTCCGCAAGACAGACGCGCCTTGGCCGAGATGCTCTTGGGTAAGAAGAGCCCCACGGAGATCCCCAACGGCTACAACACGGCGACGCAGTTTCACGTCGACCTGGAATTTGCCAACCGGTCGAGCATTCACGTGCAACACGGCCCGGATAACGGCATCTGGTTCGAGGGCGAGAAGGGCCGCCTTTTCGTCAATCGTGGCAAGATCACCGGCAAACCGGTCGAGGATCTGACCGACGCCGATCGCGAGAAGTTCGACGCCCAGATCACGGCCCTGTACAACGGCAAACCGCGTCGCGGTCACATGCAGAACTTTTTCGACTGTATCGCCGAGGGCGGAAAGACGGTCTCCGACGTATTCACCCACCACCGGGCGGTCAGTTCCTGCCACCTCTGCAATATCGCCATGTTGCTGGGGCGCAAGCTCCGCTGGGATCCGGTTAAAGAAGACTTTATCGGCGATGCCGAGGCCAGCGCCCTGGTTGGGCGCCGGCAGCGACCGCCATACACCGTCAAGGTGTGACCAACTTAGCAAGCAAGCATCTTAGGTTGTGCCCACACACAACCTTCGCCCAGGGCGACCGCCGCTAACGCGTGTCGTCGCCCTGGGCGCTTTCGTTTCTTGAGGGTATGCTTACGGCATGAGCTACTTCAAAGATAAAACTGTACTGGTCACCGGCGGCTCCAGCGGCCTGGGCCGGATCATTGCCGGGGCGTTTGCCGACGCGGGTGCTAAGTTAGTCGTCGCCGCCCTGGAACCGGGTGCGGCCGAGACGACCGCCGAGGAACTGGCCGCGGGCGGATGCGACGCGCTCGGCGTCCAGGCCGACATTACCCGACAGGAGGACGTCGATCGGCTCTTCGGGCAGACGATCGATCGGTTCGGCGCGCTCGACGTGCTGGTCAACAACGCCGGCCGGTCGATGCGCGGCAAGCTGATCGACACCACGCCCGAGCAGTTTCAGCAGTTGATCGAGTTGAACTTCATCGCCATGGTCCGCTGCACTCGGGCGGCAATCCCTCACCTGCTGCCGCGGCGGGGGCACGTCGTGAATATCGGATCGCTTGCCGCCAAGTCGGCTTCCCGTTGGGTCGGCGCCTATCCGGCCAGCAAACACGCCGTGGCCGCCTACTCGCAACAGTTGCGGCTGGAACTGGGCCCCGAGGGACTGCACGTGCTGCTGGTCTGCCCGGGGCCGATTTCCCGAGACGACGAGCGGCTTTATCCGCTGGCGGGCATGGAAGACATCCCCGAGCGAGCCCGGCGTCCCGGGGCGGGGGTGAAGGTCAAGGCCATCCCACCGCGGAAGCTCGCCGCGGCCATCCTCCGAGCCTGCGAGCGTCGCCGGGCGGAGTTGATCATGCCGGCCAAAGCCCGGCTGCTGTTTGCGATCTCGCAGCTTTGCCCAACGCTGGGCGATTGGATCATTCGCCGCAAGACGTAGTATCTCATGGCAAGATGAACCGGGGAACGGCGTTCAGACTTCTTGTCTTGGGCCTGACGCCGATTGTGGGGATGATGCGCGGCGAAACGGTTTGGCTCCGCGATTATCTGAGCCGCCGCGGTTGAGGCGGATGCGGCCCCTTCTCATGTCTTCAGCCGCGTTTGCGTCGGCGGAAAAGCATCAAACCGAGCAAGCAGGCGGAAAGACTTGCCATCGCGAGTGTCGAGGGTTCCGGGACGACCGAAAACGCAACCTCCGCGAAGCCGACGCGGTCGCCGCCGGGATAGCCCCAACCAGCGTAGTTGTCCAACATCAGCATCTGAACATACCGGGCCGATGCGATCTGATCGAAGCTGAACTGCTGGGTGATGCCGTCCTCCACCAGCGGATGGAAGATGGGGAAGTAATCGATCGAGGTGCCGAAACCGTCGGGACCGTCCGCTTCGCTGGCGAAGGCCAGGGCAAAGTCCTTGGCGGCGTTGCCCGGTACCGGATAGTTCTCGAATTGGATACCGGTGAGACCAGAATCTTGGCCCAGGTCGAAGGTCAGGATGGGCGTATGGCGATTGGTGTAGTAGTCGCCTTCTCCGCTGGATACCCACGTGGTACCCGAATTGCCGTCGATGAGATTGGCGACGGGGAAGTAATCGCTCGAGGCCGTGCTGCTGGTGGCCGCGACGGGAGTCACGATGTCCGCGAAGTCGAATCCCGGCTGGGCATCGCGAAAGTCAATCTCGGCGAACCCGACGCGGTCGCCGCCGGCGCCTGCCCCGTAGTAGTTGTCGGTAATCGTCATCTGGACGAATCTCGCGCTGACCGCTTGCGAGAAGTCCAACGACTGATTCTGGTTCTGATCCTGGTTGGCCACGGTGAAAGACGGCTGGTAGCTGATCGAACTGCCGAAACCACCCGGCCCTTCTCCCTCGGTGGCGAATTGGAGCGAAAAGTCCTTCGTGCGGTTGCCGGCGATCGAATAGTTCCGGAAATCGAACCCGTCGATGGTTCGTTGTCCACCCAGGTCGATGACCAAGACGGAGTCCGTTGCGCCACTGAAGAACTCCGGAAAATAGGCATTGGTGTACCACTGGGTACCCGCGTTACCGTCGATAATCACGGAGGGATTGCTGGCGTTTTCGGTGGCCGTTGGGCGAGCCATCGTAGCAGACGCCTGATACGCGGGCGCTGCGGCCACGTCGAACTGCACGTCGGCAAATCCGACCCGGTCGCCGCCAGGTTTAGATGGTGACAGGCCACGATAGTTGTCGGTGACGGTCATCTCCACGTAGCGTGCGGTTACCTGCTGGGCGAAGGGCAGGTTCTCCTGGACGGCCGGTCCGCCATAAGCAGGATTGAAGGACGGATTGTAGGCAATGCTCTGGCTCATTCCCAACGGCCCTTCGGCCGATGTCGCGAAACGAAGCGAGAAGGCCGACGTATCATTGGCGTTGCTCGTCGAGTAGTTCCAGAAGGCGAGCCCGTTCATCGCCACGTCGGCGCCGAGATCCATCGTCAGGATCGGCGGACCGTAGGGCCCGAAGTAGTCGGGAACGGCTGCATCCGTGACCCAAAGCGTGCCGGTGTTTCCATCGCTTGCACGGGGAGTTGAGAAGTAATGCCGCACCGGCGCGTCGGTGTTCAGGCTCCAAACCTGCCCCTGGGCATGGATCAGAGCCGCCTGTGCCGTAGCGGTGGTAGCCCAGAGCCCGATCCCCACCAGCGCGATGAGCCACAACTTGATCGCCGACTGAAATTTCTTACGCATGCCTGTTTCCTTGTTTGAGAAGCCGCCAGCCGGATGGACCCGACACAATCCTGCCAGGGGCACGCATCGCGCGTGCCGGAGGGTCGGAGTATTCAAGAACAGTTTATTGTAGTCGGAACAGAAAGCCGGATCAAAGCTTTTGTCGTGAGAACTTACGACACCCCTTCGCGACGGGGGGTGAGAACGCCCGGCGCGCGGGGCGGTGCTGCGCAGACTCGTGGTTCAGTACGAGGTCTCTCCCGGCCACGCTCATCGCTGCGCTACGGGTGTGCCACACAGGTACGGCAACCTCGCCGCCGCGTTCACGGCCCGGCTTCCGTCGAAACGACGTCGGCGCCGGCGGTGGCCCGGCAGACGTAGACGGCCGGCGTGTTGCCGGTTTGGTCGTGGTAGGCTTTGGAAACCGATGCGGTGAAATCGTCGGCCGCGGCGGCATCGACGATCGCCACGGCACAGCCGCCGAAACCGGCGCCGGTCATTCGGGCGCCGCGACAGGCCGGGTGAGCCAATGCGCACTCGACCATCGCGTCCAGCGCGTCGCAGGAGACCTCGTAGTCGTCGCGGAGGCTCTCGTGGCTTTTCTTCATCAGCGTGCCCAGGGCATCCACCTCGCCGCGGCGCATCGCCTCAGCGGCCTGCAAAGTGCGGTCGTTCTCGGTGATCACGTGGCGAGCGCGGCGTTGGGTCGTTTCATTCATGCCGGACGCCAGCCGTTGGAACGTCTCCAGGCTGACGTCGCGCAGGGCGTCGACGCGAAAAAATTCGGCAGCCGCCTCGCACTGACCGCGACGCTCGTTGTAGGCCGAGTCGACCAGCCCGCGACGCGTGGCCGTGTCGAGAATGACCACGGAAAGATCCTCGGGCAGGGGAACCGGCTGGGTCTGCAGCGAGCGGCAGTCGACCAGCAGCGCGTGGCCCGTTTGTCCGGCGGCGGAGATCAGTTGATCCATGATGCCGCAGTTGACCCCCACCCACTGGTTCTCGGCCCGCTGACCCAACAGGGCCATGGCGGCGGGGTCCCAGGGCAACTCGGCCAATTCGGCCATCGCCCGGGCGGTTGCCATTTCCAGCGCGGCGGAGCTGCTTAATCCGGCCCCCAGGGGCACGTCGCCGACCAACACGCCGTCGAAGCCACAGAGCGCGTGCCCGGCCTCTTGGAGACTCCAGGCGGTGCCCTTGAGATACTCGATCCACCCGGCTTCTTCTTTGGCCAACTCGTCCAGCGAGAACTGGGCCGACTGGTCGAAATCGATCGAGTCGATCGCCACGATCCGATCCTCGCGCGGCCGAACGGCCAGCCAAATGGCTCGGTCGATGGCCACGGGGAGAACGAAACCGTCGTTGTAGTCGGTGTGTTCGCCGATCATATTGACCCGACCCGGCGCTCGTACGATGCAACGGGGCGGCTCGCCATGCCGGGCTTCAAACCGCTTGCGAACGTCTTCGGCGGCAAGGGACATCGGTATCCTCCCAACAGGAGCAATGATGCGGCCGTCTCGTCGTGCGTTGCGACCGCGAGGGAGCCGGCAAACGGCCTTATCGTGTCATGTCCAGGCAGGTTGGTCAAGCGGGGCAGTTCAAAGAACCCCCTTTTTTCGGCGGTTTGGCGAGACCAAAAATTTTTTCACTTCCCTGGAAAACCGCCCTTGACCTGCATCGAGAAAACTTCTATTCTCGCCTCCTCACGCAGCTCACTAAGAGCACCGCCGCTACTGAAGCGGCAAATGCGTGAAGGCAAGCAATCCACGTGGATGGGTCTGCATTGGCGATCGCCCTCGGGCGTTTTCCGGCGGACCAGAAGCGTTCGTTCGCCCGCATGGATGTTCGTGGCGGCGCGCTTCCTATTGCCTGCGACCTTAAACCGAGTAACTCGGTGACAGTTTATCAGTGCGTGGCCACCAACGTGTGGTTGTCAAGCAACCAATCGCTCCCGGAACGGAATGATGTCCTCTGCCCCCCTGGGACACGGCCTTTCCGGGGGCCTTTTTTTATGCGCGCATGGCTTCCGGGGACTTGGGGGGCTTTCGGCTCGATTCAGATCGGAAGCTCCGGATCGCGGAAATGCTCGATTCCGGCGGCCTTGGCGATGACCGTCACGCCCCGCTCGGTGACGACAAACCCGCGCGAGCGATCCAGGTCGTGGTCGAACCCCACCTCCATTTTCGGCGGGATTCGCACGCCCTTGTCGATGATCGTCCGCCGCACCCGGGCGCGGCGGCCGACGTCGACGCCCTCGAAGAGAATCGAGCCTTCCACCCAGGCATAGCTGTTGATTCGCGTGTTGAAACCGAGAATCGACCGCTCGACGTGTCCCCCGGAAACGATCGAACCGGTGCAGACGATGCTGTCCAGCGCCTCGCCGCGGCGGACGTCTTTACCCTGTTCGCCGAAGACGAATTTCGGCGGCGGGTAGTTGGGCTGATAGGTGCGAATCGGCCATCGCGAGTCGTACATGTTCAGTTGCGGGTCGACGGACACCAGGTCCATGTTTGATTCGTAATAGGCGTCCAGCGTGCCCACGTCGCGCCAATAGGCTTCCTTCTTGCGATTCTCGTCGAGAAAAGGAAAGGCATACACGCGGCACGAGTCGATCAGCGAGGGGATCACGTTGCGGCCGAAATCGTGCTGGCTGTTCTCCCGAGTAGCGTCCCGGCAGAGCTGTTCGAAGAGAAATCGGGCCGAGAAAACGTAGATCCCCATTGAGGCCAGGCAGTGTTGCTCATCGTCGGGTATCGGTTTGGGGTGCTCGGGTTTCTCCTCGAACCCGACGATCCGGCTTTCCGCATCGACCTCCATGACACCGAACTGGCCCGCCGCCCGGGCCACGTCCGCCCGCAATCCTCCCACCGTCAGATCGGCACCCTTCTCTCGGTGAAAGTCCACCAAATGGCCGTAATTCATCTTGTAGATGTGGTCGCCGGCCAGAACGACAATATGCTCGGGCCGTTCCTTCTCCAACGTATAGATGTTCTGGTATACGGCGTCGGCCGTGCCCTGGTACCAGTTCTCGTCGATTCGCTGTTGGGGAGGAACGACGTCGACGAATTCGCCCAACTCGCGACAGAGCAACTGCTGCCAACCTACGGTGATATGCCGATCCAGGCTCATCGCCTTGTACTGGGTGAGCACGAGAATCTGCCGGATGCCGCTGTTGAGACCGTTGGACAAGGCGAAATCGACGATCCGGTACGCACCGCCAAACGGGACCGCCGGTTTGGCCCGATCTCGCGTCAGGGGTTCCAGCCGTGCGCCCTTGCCGCCGGCAAGAATCACAGCCAACACTCCGTTCATCCCATGGCCCTCTTTCTGTGGCGTCGAAAACGTCTCGACAAGGCCTCCTGCCCTATACCAGGCATTCTATCGCCTGGCTAAGGGAGACCACAATGGGGTAAGCTGAAGGGATTGCGTTGATCCACCGCCTCCTTCCTAGATTCCACAGACGAACTACACTGCATATCCCCTGCATATTACCAGCCTATGCGGGGTCAGTCCGTCCATCGCTGTTGCCACAACTCCAGCACCAGCAGGGCCCAGAGCCGGTAGCTGTGGTCGAAACGGCCCGACGAGTGGTCGTCGAGCAATTGCCGAACCGCCTCGCTCCGAAAGAGACCCCGCCCCAGCGCCCGGGAGTCGAGCAGAACGTCTCGGGCGAAGTGCTTCATCGGGCCGCGGAACCAGTGGTCCAGGGGCACGCCGAACCCCATTTTCCGCCGCCGCCGGATCGCCGGGGGGATCAAGTCGGAAAAGGCCGCTTTGAGGATCCGCTTACCCCGGCCACGGCGAAACTTCAGTTGCCTCGGCATCGACGCCGCCAGCTCCACCAGCCGGTGATCGAGAAACGGTTGCCGGCATTCCAGACCGTGAGCCATTGAGGCGATGTCCACCTTGGTCATCAGATCGCACGGCAGATAAGTCACCAGATCGGCCAAACTAGTCGTGGTGACCGAATCGCGCGCGGCGGATCGAACGAAGGCCCGGGCGAGAAAATCGGCCGGGTCACGATCGGGTAACGCGGCGAGGAAATCGTCGTCGTACAGCTCGGCTCGATGTCGTTCGTTGAATATCGAGATCCAATCGAGATACCGCCGCACGGGCGAACAAGCCAGAGCCTCGCTGAACCGCCGGAAACGCCGTAAGAGCGACTTCTGCCGTGGGCTGGCGGGCAGTTTCTGCCACCAGCGGCTCGCAAGCATGGCCCGAAAAACGGAAGGCCCCCGGTCAAACCAGTCGGCCAGCCACACCGCCCGATATCGCGGGTAGCCGGAAAAGAGTTCGTCGCCACCGTCGCCGGATAGGGCCACGGTCACGTGCTGCCGGGTCAATTGCGACACGTACCAGGTGGGTATCGCCGAGCTATCGGCAAACGGTTCGTCGTAATGCCATACCAGCTTGGGAAGGATCTCGACCGCGTCGGGCTCGACTCGGAACTCCTCGTGGATGGTGCCAAACTCCTCGGCAACTTGGCGCGCGTAACGCGTTTCGTCGTATTCGGGTACCGGAAAACCGATCGAAAACGTGCGTACCGGCTGGTCCATCTTCCGGGCCATTAGACCGACGATGATTGTCGAGTCGACGCCGCCGGAGAGAAACGCGCCCAACGGCACATCGCTCCGCAGCCGGGCCTCGACCGAGGCTTCCAGCCGCGTCCGCAATTCCTCGGCCAACTCGGCGGCCGGACGCCGGTCGATCCGGGTGAAGTCGGGCTCCCAGTAGGGCGCCACGTCGAGCCGCCCCTGGCGGTAGACCGCGTAGTGGGCCGGCGGCAGTTTGGCGACACGGCGAAAGATAGTCCGCGGATGGGGCACGTACTGGTAGGTCAGATATTGATCCACCGCGTGCGGATCGATTTCTCGCGACACCCCGGGAACCTCCAGCAGGCTCTTCAACTCGCTGGCAAAGAGCAGACGCCCCTTCTCTTGCCGATAGACCAGCGGTTTCTGGCCCAGCCGATCGCGAGCCAGGAGAAGTTGCTGTCGCGCGCCGTCCCAGAGAGCCAGGGCGAACATGCCGTCGAGCAGCTTCAGGAACTCGGGGCCTTCGTCTTCGTAGAGATGGACCAGCGTCTCGGTATCGCATCGGGTACGAAAATGGTGACCCGTCGCTTCGAGCCGCCGTCGCAGTTGGCGGTCGTTGTAGATCTCTCCGTTGAAAACCACCCAAACCGACTGGTCTTCATTGGCCAAGGGCTGTTGCCCCGTGGGCAGATCGATGACGGCCAACCGGCGATGTCCCAAGGCCACGCCCCCGCGGCTCCCGGAGGCTTCTCGGCAGCGGAATACGTCGGTGTACTGCCCCTGTTCGTCGGGTCCGCGATGCCGCAGCACCTCGGTCATCCGCACCAGCGTCGGCCGATCGACCGCCAACTCCCGATCGTGCCAAACTGCTCCGGTGATCCCGCACATAGTGAGTTTCTCGACGCCTCCTTCTTTGCCGGCTGCCAGAGGACAGCTTAGCCGATTCGGCCGATGGCGGGAAGTTTTCCCCGTAGCCACGGCCGACAGACCGTGGTTCGAGCCCCGCTGGTCCGTCTGGCGACAGTGGCTACGGACGGTGGCTACCGGTTAGATCCTCCCCCTCCTCTCGCCTCAGTTGAGACTATTCGGGGCCTGGGCTCGGCAACTCGACCTGCATGCCCCCGCCTTGCAGGTGGGTCGTAATGGCATCTAGGCAGGGGTTGCTAACAGGGGAGGCTGGCGAATTCTTCGCATTTTCCTTGTCAATCGTCGGCATCCGGAATATCATCGAACTGGATGCGTTCGGCTTTCCGTGCGTGTTTACGTCTTTCACGCAATTTCGCCGACGCGACTTCGACCGCAAATCAGGCCTTTTCGGCACGAGACGACAACGAGGAGAACGACCATGAAACGGTATATTTGCGCCCTGAGGGCGATTTTGGCTGTGACGACCATCGCGTGTTGGACCGCACCGGTTTCGGCTGGCACGCTCATGCGGCACAGTTGGACCAACAACATGGCCACCGGCGACTTCGACGGCGACGGCGCGGCCGACGTCGCCTGGATTCTCCCCAGCGGCGACATTCAAGTTTACGGTCCCAGCACGGACCGTGTGCGTCTGGTCAGCGGTGCCAATGCGTTCGCCCTGGTGGGCGCCGAGATGACCTCCGGTGGCGACGGGCTGCACGAAGTCGTCTACTTGAGTCAGACCAACGCGAATACGGGCGTTGCCGATCCACAAGAGATTCGTGTCTACTCGCCGGCTTTTTGGACCAACACGCTGCATCCCGGCGCGGCGGCGTTTAGCAGCAAGCTCACCGCTGGCGACTGGAACAACGACGGCGACGATGGCATTGTGGTCACCGGCAACAACGGAGCAATATACGGGTCGGAAGACGGCGTGTTCAACTCTCCCAACAACAGCGGGGCGCTGGCCGCGTACGTTGCCGGGGACTTTAATGTCGGCCGCGCCGGCGAGGAGTTCATCGGGTACAATACCGGGGGAACGGCCTACTATTACAACGGCGGTACTTCCAATAGCTACACGGCGATCGGCGGCGGCGGGATCTCGGGGGTCACGGCCGCCGACGTCAATCCGGCCGCTCCGGGCACCGAGATGCTGGTCATCGCCAATAGCACGCAATTCTATCGGTGGAATTCCACCTCCAGCTATGCCCTGCTGCCCGGCGGCGGCGTTGGTGTTGGGGCGGGCAACTTGGCTGGTGGGCAGGATGAGTGGATCGTCATCGGCAACGCGCCGGGCAACCTCCTCTATCGCTTTGCGGGCAATTCGGCCTGGGCCGCGGTGGGCGGTGCGAACAACGCCGATTGGGCCGATTTCGTGGCGGCCGACTTCGACGGCGACGGTAGCGATGAAGTTTTCGGCATCAAGCACGACGGCTCGCCCCATTACTACGATCCGGGCACAATGGGCGACTTCCAGGCGGTAACCGTTCCCGCTCCGCCGGCACCTCTGCCGGTGGCCACGGGCGCGACGCTCTGGCTCGACGCCTCGGATGCCTCGACGATCGTACCCGGCGGCGGCGGAGTCCAGATGTGGATCGATAAGAGCGGCGACGGACATCATGCCACGCAAGGCAACGCGGCCGCCCAGCCGGTGGTCAACGCCACCGCCGTCAACGGCCAGCCGGCGGTGCGATTCGACGGCAGCGACGACGGGATGGTCATTGACGACTCCCTGGTCCTGGGTCGACCGTACACGGTCTTCACCGTCGATCAGTACTACGGTGGCACACAGGGCCGGACATTGCAGGGCCGTGCCGCCAACTGGCTGACTGGCAAGTGGGCCGGCAAGAACGCACATTACGCCAACGGTTTCGTGTACAATCCGGCCGGTGGGGCAGGAATCGACAATCCGGCCATCGGTGACGCGGTCGGAAATCCCACGTCCAGCGAGTATCTCGTCAACGGTCGGAACGTAACCGCCAGCACGGCACCTCTGGGCAATCCCGGACAACTTGGCCTGGTCGGTGGCGGTGCCTTCAACGAACAGAGCCAGGCCGACGTGGCCGAGGTGATCGTCTTCGATCGGGTCCTCTCCTACTACGAGCGAGCACAGGTCGGCCAGTATCTGGGCGAGAAGTACGGATTGCAGACCGCCTACTCCACCGGTCTGGCGACTCGAGCGCAAGTGTTCACCGGTGCCGACTCGGGCGAGGGGCTCGACATGCAGGGTAGTTTCCTTCACGCGGTCAACGCCCGGGGACCCGCCGGCGCGGTGATCGGCGACGCCACGTTTACCGACGATGCCGGTGTGATTACCTCGGAGTACGAGATCCTCAATTGGATCGCTCCCAACTACGGTCCCACGGCCGACGACGCGGCCCTTTCCGGTGTCATGCAGTCGATCCGCTGGACAGACTCGGACAACGGTGGTCAAGAATCGGTCGACGTAACGCTTCCCAATCTCGTGGCCGGGCGAACCTACAAGGTGCAAATGCTGTTTGCCGACGCCGCAACCGACCGTCACTTTGCCGTCGACGTCGAAGGCAGTCGCGTGGTCGGTGATTTCCAGGTGGCGGCCATGACCGGCGCCGGCCTCGAATTGGGGGCCGTGCTGACGCACGAGTTTGTGGCCACCGACGACACGCTTAACGTCGTCTTGAACGGCAGCGGACTGCCCGGCGCCGACATCAATCCCATCCTCCAAGCCATCACGGTCGAAGACCGAGGCATCACCGGCGCCACCACCGCCGGCACCTTCAACGGCGGCGACCCGGGTGAGGGACTGGCGATCGGCGCGTTTACGAAATACGCCGTCAACGTGGGCGGACCCGGCGGATTCGAAGTCGACGGCGTGACCTTCACGGCCGACGACGCCACGCCCGGCGTTACGGTCAGCGCCGAGCATCAGATCACCGGTTGGATCAATCCCGACTACGGCACGTCGCCCAGCGACGACGGCCTGGAAGGCATCATGAGTTCGATTCGCTGGACGGCCACGAACGCTCGGGGCGAAGTCCTCAGCGTCGAGATGGAAGACCTCGAAGTGGGTGAGGACTACGTGCTGCAACTGCTCTTCGGCGAGGGCGCCAGCACCCGCGGGTTCGACGTCGTGGTCGACGGCGTACTGGTAGCCGACGAGTTCAGCCCGACGGCCGAAGGCGTCAACGCCAACGTGGGCGTGGTCCTGTCGCACGAGTTCACGGCCACCGGCGACACGTTGAGCGTCGTGCTGGACGGCTATCCGGCCGCCTTTGGCGATCGCAACCCGATTCTCAACGGGTTCACGCTGGCCCGAGTCGTACCCGAGCCGTCGACGTTCGTGTTGGCCGGGCTCGGTCTGCTGGGGCTCCTGGTGCTGCGGCGACGCCGGAAGTAGACTGTCGGGGGAGTTCTTGACACGTTGAGAAGGCTGTGTGCCACTGCTTGCCTGCAAGCAGTGCCGCGGAGTCGCGATTTGAACCCGACAAACACGCACTGCTTGCAGGCAAGCAGTGGCACACGTTTCCGCCCGTGTCACCTTTTTTCAACGGCCGGCCAAGCGATCCCGAAGACCCTCACCCCCGGCCCCTCTCCCCGAGGGAGAGGGGAGATTTTATGCGATCCAAAAGAAGCGGTTTTACACTGGTCGAACTGCTGGTGGTCATTGCGATCATCGGTATTCTTATCGGGCTGTTGTTGCCGGCGGTCCAGGCGGTGCGCGCGGCGGCCCGGCGAAGCCAGTGTACGAATAATTTGAAGCAGATCGGCCTGGGACTGCACAACTACCACGGCGCGCACAACGTCCTGCCCTACGGGTCGGGGTGGCCGCTGACCAATCGCGGCGGCACCTGGGGATCGTTCATCTTGCCGTTTATCGAGCAGAAACCGCTGTACGATCTGTTCGATTTCAACAAGGCCATTTCCGATCCGGTCAACCTGCCGGCGGTCACCGAGCCGGTAAGCACCTATCTCTGTCCGGCCGATCCGCAATCGGCCGATCCGGTACTGACCGGCCGCTGGAACGACGGCGCCTGGAACCCGGATACCTGCGTGGCCCTGTCGTATCCGATGAGCATGGGTCCGACGCATCCCGATGGCTGCCCGTTTTGTCCCGATCCGAATCCCAGCCCGACCAACTACTGCTGCCAGGGATGGAATTGGGGGTCCTCGGGACCGGGGGCCCCGAATTTCGTCGGCATTTTCGGCCGCTATCCCAAGGGGATCCGTATCGAGGATATTCGCGACGGCACCAGCAACACGATCATGGGCGGCGAGACGCTGCCGGCCCATTACATCTGGAACGGGGCCTTTCTACACAACTTCACCGTGGCCAGCACGTCGATTCCGATCAACACCATGGACACCGACGGCGGCGTGCGTCGCGATTGGTGGCGGACCAGCGGCTACAAGAGCCTGCACGCGGGCGGGGCCAACATGCTCCTGGGCGATGCCAGCGTGCGATTCTTTCCCGAGTCGATCGACTACCAGCTCTACAACGAGTTGGGCACCCGCGCCGGCGGCGAAGTGGCCCAACTGCCCGACTGAGCGTCCCGTTTCCCGTCTCCCCCGGCTTGACAGGTCGCCGTCCATCGCGTAGTTGTGCGTATGGTACCCGGGCTAAACAACCAGGACGCCCCTCTTCCCAGCGGGTGAGGGGAGATCGAACAACGCAACCGCCGCGGAGATTTCAGACCGATGAAGGTCCAAGAGTTGATCGACGCACTGAAGCAATTCGACCCCGAGGCGGAGGTCCATCTGGGGATCGGGTTACCGGGCGGGACCATGGAAACGCACCGGCGAATCTGGGTGGGAGACCATGGCGACGGGCCGCAAATCAACACGGCGCTCGACCCGCGGGGGTTTCTCTACTACGTCGGCTCCGGATTGGCCGGTCTGCTGATGAAAGCGGTTCGACCGTCGGCCGAACGGACTCCGCCGGAGGAGCGAGACGCGGACGTCGATCTGGGCGAATATGCCGACGAGGAGACGACCGCCCGAGTGCGCGACTTCTACGTCGTTCACCACAATTTGGCGGAGCCGCTACGGTTTCCCGACTTCGACTACCAGCGCTGGATCCCCCCGCGAACCGTCTCCGGCAAGTACAACGAGGAGATCGCCCGCATCCTCGAAGAGAAACTGCTGGGCGATTGATCGACAAGCTGGGGAGAAGAAAGAGTTCATCCGGGAATTCCGGGGAGAACTAGAAGAAAGGGGCTCACGGTAGAGTAAGCGAGGGACGGTGAGTGGTTAGGTTTCGACCTACATCG